>DASQID010000176.1:0-14968 GCA_035631775.1 Acidobacteriota bacterium | reverse complement strand
TTGCCCGGGGCTACTGGCTCTGCGCCCTTCCAGGGCGTGGGCTTGCTGTGATGGTTGATCCCTGCATTTCCATGTCTCATCTTGTCCAACGAACGCCGTAACAGCAAAGCCCTTTCGAGTCTCACCGCCAGAGGCGGTGGTTTACCTTAATCAAATTATGATCGTATTAATGAACTGAGACCTTTGGCCCCGATATCCCGACGGTAGTGCATGCCTTCAAAGTGGATCTTATTGACGGCCTCGTACGCGGACATCATTGCGGAACCCAAGTCCGCCCCGGTAGCCGTGACGCCGAGAACACGGCCACCTTCGGTCACGAAATCGTCACCCTGCCGCCTGGTGCCTGAATGAAAGACCACAATCCGACTATCCTCCTCTGCCATCTTGAGGCCGGAAATCGACTTGCCCTTCGCATACGATCCCGGATAACCGCCAGAGGCCAGCACAACGCAGACAGCGGCAGATTGGTGCCATGACGCCTGATAACAGTTCAAACGGCCCTGACACAACGCTTCGCAAAGTGCGGCAAAATCACTCTGGAGCCGAGGCAAGATGACCTGCCCCTCAGGATCACCCATCCGGACATTGAATTCGAGAACAAACGGGATACCGGCATGTAACATGAGTCCGACGTAAAGTATTCCCTGAAAAGGATTCCCTTCTTTCCTCATACCATCAATCACCGGGTGGACGATCTTCTCCAGAATCTCCTTCTGCATCCGGTCACCGAGTATATCGTCTGTCGAATAGGCTCCCATGCCGCCGGTGTTCGGTCCACTATCGTTGTCGTAGACAGCCTTGTGATCCCGGGCGGCGACAGCCGGAACGACAGTTTGCCCGTCGGTGAAGACGATGAACGAGGCTTCGCTTCCCTCCAGGAAGTCCTCCAGCACTAGACGGTCCCCGGCGCGGCCGAACTCGTGTTGGATCATGATTCGTTCGACTGCCTCGCGAGCCTCGTCTGCTGTCCGGGCGACAATTACACCTTTGCCGGCGGCCAATCCGTCTGCCTTTACGACAATTGGGTATTGCAACTCCTGCGATGCCAGTCGCTTCAGTGCACTCTCGGCGCTGTCATGAACGGTGAAAGGAGCCGTCGGGATGCTGTGCCGCTCCATGAATTCCTTGGCGAAGACCTTGCTGGATTCGAGCTTCGCAGCTTCCTGTGCAGGACCTAGTACCGGAATTCCCTGGATTCTGAGGTGATCCGCCAGTCCGGCAGCCAAGGGAACTTCGGGGCCTACGACGATGAAGTCAATCCTCTCCCTGAGGGCCAGTTGTGCAATCGCCGAGTGATCCTGAAGGTCGACCGGCACGCATCGCGCGTCCCTGGCAATGCCGGCATTTCCAGGAGAACATAGGACTTCTCGTACACGATGGCTTTGGCGCAGTTTCCATGCAAGGGCGTGTTCCCTGCCTCCGGAACCTAAAACCAATATGCGCATGGTGAGGTCTCACTTTTATTTGGAATTGAGGTTGAGGGTCTGCAAATAAGCCCGAAAGGCAGGTCCAAGCTCTTTATTTTTCAGGGCAAATTCGACCGTCGCCTGCAGGAATCCAAGCTTGTCGCCCGCGTCGTGCCTCTTTCCGTTGAACTTGTAGGCTAGAATTCGCTCTTTCGCAAGCAGCCGTCGTAGGCCATCAGTTAACTGGATCTCACCTCCGCTGCCCCGCCCCGTCTCCCGGAGCGCCTCGAAAATGGCTGGGGTGAGTATGTATCTTCCAATTATGGCCATGTTGGAGGGGGCGTCCTCAATTTGCGGCTTTTCTATCATGTCGTGGACCTCATAGATGCCGTGTTCGCTGCCGGAAACTGCAGTTGCTTCTATGATGCCGTAACGCGTCACCTCGGCTTGTGGCACTTCCATTATGGCTACGACAGAACTATGATATCTATCGTATACGTCTATCATCTGGCGGATGCAAGGCTTATCGGCCTCGATGACGTCGTCCCCCAACAGAACAGCGAATGGCTCACCATTGATCAGGTCCTCGGCAACCAGTATAGCGTGCCCTAATCCCAGCGCCTCCTTCTGACGCACATAGGCAATGTGAACCATGTCCGACACAGCTCGTACTAAATCAAGCAGGCTCGATTTGCCGCGCTCCTCCAGGATCTTTTCCAGCTCGAACGAGACATCGAAATGATCTTCAATCGCATTCTTGCCGCGGCCGGTGATGATGATCAGGTTTTCCAGCCCGGATGAGACGGCTTCCTCCACCGCATATTGGATGAGCGGTTTGTCCACCAGGGGAAGCATCTCTTTGGGCTGAGCTTTGGTTGCCGGCAGGAATCGGGTCCCCAGACCGGCCGCCGGGAAGACCGCCCTTCGGATTCGACACATAGTCACTCCTTCTCGACCACCGCCCGACAGGTCATTGAAACAACGGCCTTGCCTAATGTCAATGGCAAAGGAACTCAGACCAGGTTCGATCCTTGCGATTTCGGGGCCTGAAATTTACCGACACTTGGAGACACCCTTTGCGTTCTTAGCGTTCCTCGCGTTTTTGCGGTTATCTTTTAAGAGCTCACCGCCAAGGCGCAAAGAACGCTAAGAATCTCAAAGATCACGATCAGTCAGGACTGCAGCCTGAATTTGTTGTTGTCACCTGCTGGATCGCGTCTCCCTTTCGGAGGCGGACCGCAGAATCAGGGTGCCCTCGTGCTGCACGTTGAATAGATGCGTCCGGATGCATTAAGATTGCGCTCTGGATCAAGCGTCCTTCATTCGTACATCGAACAAGGTGGCTCATGCTCGATAAGAATTTTGTGCGGGAGAATCTCAATCTCGTGCGCGACAGACTCGCCTCTCGGGGAGGGGATTATCACCTCGAGGAACTCATGGCGACAGATGCCGAATGGAAGAAAGTCATCCTGCGGACCGAGGAGCTGCGCAGGCAGCGGAACGAGGCATCCGAAAAAATCGGGAAGCTCAAGAAGGGGGGGGAAGATACGGCCGCAGCGCAGGCTCAGGTAAAGAAGATTTCTAACGAGATCAAGACGCTGGAGGAAAAGGTCCAGCTTCTCGAAAAGCGGTTGAATTCCATACTGGAAGGCATACCCAATCTGCCGCATCCCTCCGTCCCGACCGGGGTGGACGAGACCGCAAACATCGAGGTACGGCGCTGGGGCGTTCCGCGGCGCTTCAATTTCCAGCCGCTCGATCATGTGGACCTCGGTACAGCTCTGGGGATCCTCGACACGGATCGTGCGAACAAGATCATAGGTGCGCGTTTCTCGCTCCTGATGGGCATCGGCGCACAAATGGAGAGGGCGCTCATCAATTTCATGCTGGATGTTCACACCCTCGAGCACGGCTATAAGGAGGTACTTCCTCCCTTCATGGCCAACTCCGCCAGTCTGTTCGGAACCGGCAACCTTCCGAAGTTCTCGCAGGATTTGTTCAAAGTCGAAGGCACCGACTACTATCTCATCCCAACCGCCGAAGTGCCCGTGACGAACATTTATCGTGATGAGGTTCTCGAAGCGTCCGCACTCCCACAGAAGTTCGTGGCCTATACACCGTGTTTTCGCAGCGAAGCCGGCTCGTACGGAAAAGATACCCGTGGACTGATCAGACAGCACCAGTTCAACAAGGTGGAGTTGGTCAAGTTCGTCGATCCGGCGCGCTCCTATGACGAGCTCGAATCGCTGACTCACGACGCGGAAGACATACTTCAACGTCTGGAGTTACCCTACCGGGTTGTCGCACTCTCCACCGGCGATCTTGGATTCTCGAGCGCTAAGACCTACGACCTGGAGGTCTGGATTCCAACCCAGGACTGTTACCGGGAGATTTCTTCCTGCAGCAACTTCGAGGCCTTTCAGGCACGGCGCGCCAAGATCCGTTTCCGCGCCGCGGACGGCAGGCGCCATCATGTGCACACTCTGAACGGTTCAGGCCTTGCTATTGGCAGAACATGGCTGGCAATCCTCGAGAATTACCAGCAGGAGGACGGGTCGGTAGTGGTTCCAAAGGCACTGCGGCCGTACATGGGCGGTTTGGAAGCAATCAGGAAGAATGAATCTTAGGGCTGGCGCAAGAATAACTTCACATTTTGCTGGCCCCCAGGCCCGCTGGCGAGGCGCCAGGGACGAGCTATGGCCGGGGTGGAATGTGAGGAGCGAGCAATAAGGCCTGCGGGCCGCAGCCCGAAGAGGCACGGCGCGAGAGTGGACCTAGTAACAGACCCTTAGTGCGGCCAAACTGGGTCAGCGGTTTTTGGGGCCGGCGGCGGCTTCGCTGGGCTCTGCAGGGAGAATCAGCGCGCGGTCGAGTGCGATATTCATTGTGGAACCACGCGCGATTTCCAGATCCTTGCCTCGGGTGGCGAAAACGGTAATTATCCCCACCATAGCTCCCGCACCGGCGCCTATGGCAGAGCCCTTTGCACCGCCGGCGATAGCCCCGATTCCAGCGCCACCGAGAGCCGGCTTTGCAACGCGCCCAACGTCTCCTCCAACGTTACCCCCGCCCTTGATCGTCCCCTCGGTCTTTACATCCGGGTTGCCCTCGGAGTCGACGCTTGCAAGCGAGGCTACCACGGGAAACTGCCCCCGACCCGGAATCCGGATCGATTGAAAGTTCAAGGTCATTATTGCCTTGCCCTTGAAGCGGCCGGGACGCACGACCCGTGATATGCTCCCATATACCGTACTGCCCTTGGGAATTGCGATTCGGTTTCCGAGAAGAACAGGGACGCTGACCACAGCGGTGAAGCTGTCACCCTCGCTGTTGAGCTTGGTGCTGAGGTGCTCGTTCAGCTGGAGAGTGATGCGGGTTCCATCCGGAATGGTTGCTTCACCAGGTGCCTGCGCCAGGGTGTCGGCGGCCACAGGGCAGAGAAGCGCGAGGATCAAACTGACATGTGTGAGAATTCTCATAGCTCGTTCCTCGCCTGGGCCGATAGTTTGCGCCCCTGAGGTAAACAGACGCAATCCTCCGCACAATGGTTCAATCTGATCGGCACATTCCCTGGTCGGGACCATTATAAACGCCTGCACTCGAACTTACAACTGTTTGAATTCAAAAGAGATTCCAGCCCGGTTGCTTGACTCCCGGCCGCACTGCTGTTAGGGTCTAACGGATGGATCCGACCGAAATCACGCCCCCACTCCAACGACGTGTCTGGCTCGACAGGCTTCAGGCGATCTTCGAGATCCTTCTCATGTCCGGAGTTTTCTCGAGCTTCGTTGCGGCAGCGCCGCTTGCGATACATTCACGTGGCACCGAAGCTCTCCTCAGGAGTGTCCGCACGGTGGCGAGCTTCGTCCTTCTTGAATCCGGCGTCACTTTTGTCCTGCTGGCACTGATCCTCAGAGCGCACGGTGAAACGCTCGCCGATCTCGGCCTGCGCTTGAACCGCTGGCGCGGCCAGATTCTGGTGGGCATTGCAATCGTGCCCTGCTTGTTCTTGCTGAATGCACTGGTGGGCGGCTTCTTCCGGATCTTCCTGCCAAAGTACTTCATGGAACGCAATCCGCTCATGGAGATCATTCTCAGTCCGCGGGATCTCATTCTCTTCATCACCTCCGCTCTGATTGCCGGAGGCGTCAAGGAAGAGTTGCAACGTGCATTTATCATCGTCAGGTTTCGGCAGCATCTCGGCGGCGCCTGGTTGGGGCTCGTTCTTTGGAGCATGGCCTTTGGTGCCGGACATTACGTTCAGGGTCTCCAGGGCATGGTCGTCGCAGGACTGTTCGGTCTGGTATTCGGCGCCGTCTACGTGCTAAGGGCAAATCTGATCGGCCCCATGATCTCACACGGCCTCTACGACGCCCTCGCTCTGCTCGGGTACTGGTACTTTAGGGGCTAGGGGGGCCAGGAAATCGCAAAGGCTATTGTATGGCCGGACGCACTCCACCGAATGACAAGAAAAGGGCGTTCGCCTCTCTTTCCCCTGACCCCTGACCCCTGATCCCTAATCCCTGCCCCCCAACTCGGCCGATAAGTACGAGTGGCTATGGCGAAGACTGTTACCGCTAATCTGGTCGAAACCCTTCTTGAAATGGCGAAGGCTTGCTGCACGGGCGTAATCCGCTTCGAGAACGCAGCCACGAAAAAGCAACTGGTCCTGCGGGAGGGGCTTGTCGTGTTTGCCGAGAGCAATTCTCAGGAGGAGCATCTCGCGCGGATCCTGCTGAAGATGAATCTCCTCAAGAGAGCGCAGCTCTCGGAGATAGCATCCTTGATGAAAAAGGGGAAGCCAACCGACGAGGCTATCATCGCCTGCTCCAAGCTGGACGTGGCAGCATTGCAGTCAGGAGCGCGTGAGCAGGCCGTTACCATACTGGCTTCGGTCATGGCCTGGGGAAAGGAGGCCATCCACTTCTATCCCGGTGATGGGCTGATACGGCGACAAATCGATCTGCGCCTGCCGCTGCTGGAATTGCTGGTTATGGCGGCCCGGCGCGCAGTCTCCGACTGTCTCGCACCTAATTTTAACGGACAGCCGCAAGGGTTACTGTCGCGCGCGGTGGAGGCTCACGCCGACTTGCTCAGACTCCCGCTGAGCCCTCCGGAGGCGTTCGCTCTCTCCCTGATTCAGGAGAAAACACCGGTCGAGGGTCTGCTGCCGTTGTTGCCTTCAACGGAGGCCAAGCCCGCGGAACTAATCCAGCGCCTGATACTGTTGGGACTCGTTCGGCTTGAAGTTCACGGGGCGGACTCCGTCGAATCGGCCCATGTCGACTCACCCGCGGACGATTTGACCAGCCGTTTACAGGAGATGTTGGCCAAGTTCGAGGTGGCGAACCTCTATGAGATCCTCACGGTGGCGCCGGACGCCAAAGATGCCGACATCAAGCAGGCTTACCACGAGCTGGCAAGGCAGTACCATCCCGACCGGTTTCAATCCGAGAAGCATAGCCCCGAAACCCGAAGCCTTGTGGAGAAGGTGTTCACCTATGTTACCGGAGCATATTCGATTCTCGGCGATGTTGCGGCCCGCGCCGTTTACGACGACACCCGGCTCCAAAAAGAGAGCCAGGTCGAGGCAACACTGCAGGCGCGTGCCGCAACCGATGCCGAGAAGGAGAAGATGGCTGAGACTATCTTCCGGGCTGGACGCCTCTCGCTTCAGGAAGCCGAGTTCGAGAAGGCCGTAGGCGAGCTGAAAGAGTGTGTCTGGCTTCTGCCGCATGTGTCGCGCCATCAACACTTCTTGGGTGTTGCCCAGACGGAAATCCCCCGGCTGAGAAAAGAAGCGGAGCAGCATCTTCTCAGGGCCCTGCAATTGGACAAGACGTCGGTGGAAAGCCGCCTGGCCCTCGCTAGACTTTACATCAAAGCGGCCCTTCCGCGCCGCGCAGAATCTCAGCTCAACGAAGTGCTCGGGCTGGATCGCGACAACTCCGAGGCGCTCCGGCTGCTGGGAGAGATAGCGGGCGATACTTCCCGAGCGAGTGGATCAAGACTGCAAACGACCGCAAAGCGATGACGTCAAGCCCACCTTCACCAAGGCCCCGCGCGATGAGCCTTGCTCTCCATTGGGTCCGCCCTTTCAGAGTTTTTTCGGGGTCTGCGCAAAAATAATTTCACAATTCGGCTAAGAGAGAAGTCCTGCGGCGCGGGTCTTCAGACCGGCGCGCGTCGTGGCCAGAGGCCGCGACCGGGGGATCTGATGACCCCCCGCACATGAATACACTCTGAACCAAAATGCGACCTTAGGGCTGGCGCAAGAATAAATTCACATTTTGGCGCGAGCACCGTCGCGCCTGCGGCGCTCCTGGGGCGGGCAGATGCGAGGCGCCGCGACGCAGGCAATATCGGTGTATATCGTCGAGGAGCGGCAACGAAGCAGATGCCCGCCCGCCGCCGCGCCCTTTCAGGCTGCGGCCCGCAGGCTTTGTTGCTCGCCAGCGGGCCTGGGGGCCAGCAGCAAAATGTGAAGTTATTCTTGCGCCAGCCCTTATTACTGCGCGGACCTTTAGGGGTCTTCGAGGTCTTCGGGGCCCCCGGGAGTGGAAGCTCTCGAAGCCTCATTCGCCGCCATGGCTGATTTGTTTAAGCCGTGACATTCCTTCAAGCCTTCCAGCGCGATGCGGGCGGCTTCCTGCTGCGCTTCCTTTTTGGTAGTTCCGGTTGCCTCGGCAATGACCTGGTCACGTACGAGCACCTGGACGACGAAGATCTTCCTGTGATCCGGGCCAATCTCATCCACGACGCGATAGACGGGCTCCGGGCGGCCGAGGTCGTGGAGTTGTTCCTGCAAGGCGGATTTGAAATCGCCGTAGATGAATTGCCTGAGATCCAGTCCGTCGAGAAACTCCCCTACCTGTCTGTCGAGGAAGGACGACACAGCCGCAACACCGCCATCCAGGAAGACCGCCCCAAGAACTGCTTCATAGGCATCCACCAGAAGCGCGCGCTTGTTGCGCCCTCCCGTCTTGTCCTCTCCGCGGCTGAGCCGAAGGAATCTCCCCAACTGAATTCTTTCCGCGAGCCGAACCAGGTTCGCGGCGCTCACGAGGTAGGCCTTTATCTTGCTGAGCTCGCCTTCCGTGAGGTCGGGAAAACGCTGGCATATACGTGCGCTGACCAGGAAGCCCAGCACAGCATCGCCAAGAAACTCCATCGATTCGTTGTGCTTCAGCCCTTCGCCCTCGTGCTCGTTCACAAAGGACCGGTGCGTTAGTGCGCGGGTCAGCAAAGCGCGGTCGCTGAAGCTGTATCCCAGCAGCGATTCCAGCTCGGAAACAGACTCCTCAGGAGAAAGGATTTCTTCAGGAGAATCGCTCATGTTCACTCATACAGGATAGCACCACAGTGCAGGATGCCGCGAAGCCTTGCGTTAACGCGCGATGGCGCGGGCCCAAGATGCTGACCTACTGTTGCGCAGACTCTAAGGGTTCGTTCAAGAACAAATTCACATTCTGCTGTAGGCCCGCAGCAGAATGTGAGGTCATTCTTGAGCGAGCCCTAAAGCCTTTCTTGCCGCCTCTCCGGCGCCGCGCAAGTTTCCCTGGAGTTTCAGCACCCTTGACCATTCCGCCCGGGCTTTCTCCATCTCTCCAAGAAAGCCGTAAATGTTCCCTCTCCTTACCCAAGACCACCCTGCAATCCAGGTCTCCGAGCCCGCATTTGCGCCCGCCTCCTCATACAGCGACAGGGCACGCTCAAAATCCTGAGCTTGAGCTGCAATCTGCGCCTGACCGAACAGCGCGCTTGCATTGAGGGCATCGATCTCCAACACTCTTTCGAGTAGAACGGCAGCTTTGTCGAAATCCTTTGCCGCAAGCAACTGGTTCGCCTGGGTGAGCAGGGTCAAGACTTCAGGCATTGCAGGCACTCCTGCACGTACGTTAGCGACCGGGCTCGTCCCTGATTCAAGCTCCTTCTTGAGCTGTGCAACGGCTGCATCGCGCCTGCTTTCGGTCTCCCAGCGGATGCCGTGAATCATGTCGGGGTAGGAATCCTGCAGGGCAGTGTGTCCCTTTTCGAACGACTCCAGTTGCTCTTCGAAGTAAAAGGAAAGAACCAGTCCCTGCTCGTAGGCATCCATTATCTTCCTTTTGAGGCGCTCCCCTGATTCGCCGTCCATCCTGAGCTCCACCATTTGAATCAGAGATTCGGTCAGCATGATCGTGAAATCCCGTTGATAGCTCTCACGCACTTTCGGTTGCTCACCCGCCTTTTTCAGATAAGGCTCGGCGGCGGGCAAGTCGGCAAAGTACTTTGCGATGAGCGGGTCGATCATGAAATGCAGATACTCGTGCCGGAGCGAACGCAACGGCCTCCCTCCCGGACGGCTGGGGCCGACGAGAACGACATAATCGTTTTCGACATTGCGGGCATTCACCACACCGAATCCGTTCAGGAGGTCAGGGATGAAGACGACCTTCCTGTCGAGGGCGACACGGGCTTCAGTGTGCAAGTATCGGAGCGTGCCGATGATCATGTCGCGAAGCAAAGGTCGGTAGGCCTCCGCCTCCCGTATGTAATCAGGACGAACGTCTTCCCAGAGAGCCCCAAGGTGGCCCTGTTTCCAGAGTTCTCCGATAAGGTTCTCGAAGCCGGGCAGAGTACGAACCTCCGGCGGAAGCTCCGATGGTTTTGCGGTGAGGGTGAATTGCGGCGGACCCTTCAGCAGAAGTGCATAGGAAACAAAACTGCTCAATCTCCCGGAGTCCTCGCCCTCGCCGTGCTCCCGATAGAAGTTCCGGAGGCGTTCGCGCAGGTCCTCGCTCACGCCGGCAAGACGATCAAGCACGAGCTTGCGCGTCGGATTGTGAACAAGATCACGCGCGTCCGAATCAAAGCCGGCCAGATTGATGGCAGCCGTGACGGCAAAAACCCGCACATCGGGTTGGAACTTGATGTTCACCAGGTCTCCGATCATCTGGGGGGGCATCGCGACGGATAGAAGTGACAATGTGCAGGCGAGAATCGCCAGGGTGGAAACTTTCTTTTGCATATCCTTATAATAGTTCGCAGTTCGCGGTTCGCAGACTGCGAACCGCGAACTGCGAACTGCTTTCAGCGCCGGTGATGCAGATGAAAGGCTTTGCCCTGCCTGACTACATAGAGCGCAATTGGATAGGAAAGAAGTGCGCCGACGAATGATAGAATCGTCGAACCCAACACGATCGGGCGCAGCATGCTCCAATCCCCTATCAACTCGCGCCAAAATCCGCCGTGCCAGAACTCTCCCCAGTCGAAGGGCGGCAGCGCGTGACCCGGTGGAAAACCGAACAGCAGGCTCCCGATGAAGGCGGCCGCACCGTAGATAGGCACCAGCGTCCAGGGATTGTTGACCCAGACGCCCAGCAGCACCGCGACGCGATTGAGTCCAAAAACGAAAGCCAGTGTCAATCCGAGGAGAGTGTGCAGCCCCAGCAGCGGACTGAAGGCGAGAAAGACTCCGAGAGCAAAGGCGAACGCGATTCGCTCCGGGGTATCATCGAGAGCCAGCAATCGCCGGAGATACTCCTTTGTCGTCCTGCGAAGCATACTCGTGAGCGCTCAAATTCATGGCTCCGACACGACGTATTGCCGGGGCCCTGCCTCGGGGGAATAGTGAGATACGTCCGTCCCCCATCGGACATATCGGCCGGATCACCTAAGCGGGAGAGTATATCGTATTCGAGATCCCGATGAGGGTTCAACCTTGATTCCGGTTTTCGCTGCCCGAGGCATCGGCACGACTACATCGACTTCGCTACCCTAAGCCTCACCTGAGGTCGAGGTGTTCCCGCAATGAGTCTTGCGCAGAATCGAGGCTCAAGGAATCGGACGGAAGTGATCGAAGCCAAGCGCAGGCAACGGCTTGGACGGCCCCCCAGCATGCGGCCGGCACACAACGGCACTCCCTTGGAGAAGGCGTCCGATCTGAGTCACTTGCGGGAATCTCCGTGGATATTTGGCGCGGAAAGACCTCGCATGTTTCTCGGGGACGGCAAAGAGCAGCTCGAAGTCTTCCCCTCCATTGAGCGCGAGCGCAAGCGGATCACAGCCCCATGCCGTGGACCGGGCAAGCACAGGAAGCTTCTCCGTATAAATTTCGGCGCCTGTCCCGCTCGCGGCGCAGAGTCGCGGCAGGTCGGAGGATAGCCCGTCGCTTAGATCCATCATGCAGCTGACCATGCCACTTTGGGCAAGCCACAGGCCGGCCTCACAGCGCGGTTCCGGTTGCCGGTGAGCGTGGAGGGCGAGACGTTCCGGGTTTGACTCTCCTCTCAGTTTGCCGACTTCGAGCAGCCTCAGGCCTGCAGCGGACGGGCCGAGGGTTCCAGACACAAAGAGGAGATCGCCCGGAATGGCGCCGGACCGATAAACCAATCGTCGATGAAGACTCTCACCTAAGGCTGAAATGGAGATAAGCAGCCCGTGCGGCGATTTGGATAGATCTCCGCCTATCAGCACCGTTCCCAGCCGATCTCCCAGGAGGGTCATGCCTCGATAGAAGGATGCCATCCAAGATCTCCCCAGATCATTGGGGAGTCCCAGGGTGACTGTATGAAAACGCGGCCGCGCTCCCATTGCTGCCAGGTCGCTCAGATTCACGGCCAGTGATTTATGACCCACCTGAGCCGGGGTTAGCCAACCCCGGCGAAAGTCGATGTTCTCCAGGAGGAGGTCCGTGGTCACCACCCAGAGCTCTTGGGCTCCTCTTGGGCGAAAGACAGCCGCATCATCTCCGATTCCCATCTTCAGCGAGACTGCCGTCCCGCTGAAGTTTCGCTTCAGAAAAGCCACAATGCTGTCTTCGCAAGCTTGGGCTTGTCGCTTTCGGGGCATTTTGAAGGGATCCTTCGCGTTCCCTGGCGTTCTTCGAACCTGCGCAGTTGGCTTTTGAAAAGTCCTCGCAAAGGCGCAAAGGACGCGAGGAATCACAGAGCTTACGATCGGCCGGGAACTACCAAGGCGCGCTTGAGTACGTCGGTCACTTTCTCGACGAGGATGACCTTGATGTCTCGTCTCAACTGCCTGGAAACATCCTCGAGGTCCTTTTTGTTGGGACGGGGAAGCATCACGGTGCGGAATCCTCCACGGAGCGCCGCGAGCACCTTCTCCTTGATTCCCCCGACCGGCAGAATGTCGCCGCGCAGCGTGATTTCTCCGGTCATTGCGATGCTTCTGTTCACCGGCCTGCCCGTGCAGGCTGAGACCAGTGCGGAGGCAAGGGTTATGCCGGCCGAGGGCCCGTCTTTGGGTATGGCTCCCTCGGGGATATGGATGTGGAAGTCGTGCGTCGTGAAGAACTCCTCCGCGATTCCATACTCAAGGGAATGCGCACGTGCATAGCTGAGTGCAGCCTGCGCGGATTCCTTCATCACATCCCCCATCTGGCCCGTGAGGATGAGGCTCCCCTTGCCGGCCATGGCCTGGGCTTCGACAAATAGAATCTCTCCTCCCACCGGGGTCCACGCGAGTCCCGTGGCGATTCCGACCTGGTCTTGCCCGAGCCTCTCTTCCGGCATGTTCCGCGGCGGTCCGAGGAAGCCTGGGAGTTTGTCCGCGGTGATCACGGTTCGCTGCCGCTTTCCGAGCGCGAACTTCATCGCGACTTTGCGGCATATGGCTGCAATTTCTCGTTCGAGGTTGCGCAGCCCGGCTTCCCTTGTGTATTCCCTGATGATGGTTCGAAGGACTGCATCGGAAATGACAAGGTCCGAGGTCTTCAGCCCATGCGCTGCGAACTGCTTCGGAACCAGATGTCGTCTGGCAATCTGTACTTTTTCTTCCTCAGTGTAGCCCGAAACGTTGATGACTTCCATGCGATCCCGGAAGGCCGGCTGAATGGTGTCAAGCACGTTGGCCGTGGTTATAAAAAGTACGTTGGAAAGGTCGAAGGGGACGCCAAGGTAATTGTCCCGGAAAGAGTAGTTCTGTTCCGGATCGAGCACTTCGAGCAGGGCAGACGATGGATCTCCCCGGAAATCCGCGCCCAACTTGTCGACCTCGTCCATCATGAAAACAGGATTATGCGAGCCTGCCTGGTGCATGCCTTGGACGATCCTGCCGGGCAACGCGCCCACATACGTGCGCCGGTGCCCTCTGATCTCGGCTTCATCATGCACGCCGCCGAGACTCAAGCGGACGAATTTCCTGCCGAGGGCACGCGCGATCGATCTGCCCAGTGAGGTCTTCCCGACGCCCGGCGGACCGACAAAGCAGAGAATCGGACCTTTACTGTCCTGCTTGAGCTTGCGCACGGCCAGATGTTCGAGAATGCGGGCCTTGACCTTCTCCAAACCGTAATGATCCTCATTGAGGATCCTGCGCGCCTTGCGAAGGTTCTGGTTGTCCGCGGTCCTCGAATTCCACGGAAGGCCAACCATCCAGTCGAGATAGGTTCGGAGCGTCGCAGTCTCCGCCATATCCGGGTGCATCCGCTCCAGGCGGTTCAGCTGTCGGTCGAACTCCTCGCGCGCTTCTTTCGGCAATTTTGCATCATCCGCTTTTTTGGCGTAGCGCCGGGCCTCCTCGGCCAACTCGTTTCCTTCGCCCAACTCGCTTTGAATCGCTTTCAGCTGTTGGCGAAGGAAGTACTCCCGCTGGCCTTTGTCCATCTCGCCTTTCGCCTGGCTGGTGATTTGCTGCTGAACGGTGAGGAGTTCGACTTCACGCGTCAGCAGTTCATGGATTCTGCGAAGTCGCTTTGCAGGATCCAGGATGGACAGGATGTTCTGGGCATCCTCTATCTTGAGCGAAAGGTTTGAGGCAGCGAGATCCGCCAGTCGACCCGGATCGTCGAGACCGGATGCAACAACCACGATCTCCTGTGAGATGTTCTTGCCCAGCGCTGCTGCCTTCTCAAGCGAAGCATTGACATTGCGGATGAGCGCCTCGATTTGAAGATTGGAGGCTTTGGGCTGTGGTTCCTCCAGAACGCTGATGTGGGCCTGGATGTACGAGAATCTCTCATCCCAACGCTGAACCTTGGCGCGCGTGACACCCTGGACGAGCACACGCACTTTCTGGTCGGGCATCTTGAGCATCCGGATGACTATTCCGACAGTCCCGATCTCGTACATGTCCTTTGGGGTCGGGCTTTCTGTCTCCTGATTGCGCTGCGTGACGAGCAGGATCAAGCGGCCTTGGGCAAGAGCATGATCGACGGCGCTGATAGCCTTTTCTATCGTGACAACCAGAGGGAGGATCATGTAGGGGAAGGTTACGACGTCGCGCAGAGGCAGAACGGGAAGAGTCTCCGGCACCTGGATAGACTCCTCCTGGGTTCCTTCATTTTCCTTTTTCAAATGACTTTCCTTCAGTTGCGCGACCGTCATGAACGACGCTATCCTTTCGCATGAGTGGATAGTCTTGAAGGCCTAAAGTTTCATCCTTGTTTCCCGGTGATTGGGATTTTCACCAATTGACCGCGACGGTCCTCCAGTTTCGGGAGCTTGACGGTAAGCACACCCCTCTCGAGCGAAGCGCGAGCCGCGCGGGCATCCACCACCCAATGAATTGGAATGCTCCGATCGAATCTGCCGTACCTACGCTCGAGACAGTAATAACAC
>DASQID010000175.1:0-14634 GCA_035631775.1 Acidobacteriota bacterium | reverse complement strand
CACCCTTCGACATTCTTCCGGACTTCAGCTGCATCGAGCGAGTGGAACTCGTAGGTGCCGCCAAGCTGAGCGATACGGACCGCAGAATCGGCGAAGCGCTTCCTGACCTCGGCGCGCTGTGCGGGCGACAGTGTGATTTCGACCCCGTGCGCGTGTCCCGTACGGAGCTCAACACCGTCATACTTGGCTTCAGTACAGTTCTTGATGATGGTCGGGACATCCCAGTTCTTGGCGATGTTGTAGGTAACAATGCCAATTTTCATGGGCCCCGGCGCCGGCACCACTGTTCCGAGGTTGCCTGGACCGGCCGGGGTTCCTATCGCCGCGAGGCTGGTCCCGGCAGCGATCGTGGTTACCATGAAAGACCTGCGCGTCAAATCGCGATTCATAATTGCCCCCCTGGGCCTGGGACGGGGTCTATGGTCCCAAGACTGGTTTAACTTCATCAACGTTATGCACCACAACAGCGGTGAGACTCGAAATACTGCTGTGCTGCCTCAGCATCCGAACCGTACCTCTGGAAGCGGTCTAGCATGCGGAATCCGGAATCAGCAAGGCTCGGAAATGGCGGATTCGCGACAGGCTAGAAGACAGGTTCGGCAAGCTTCGCGAGCATCGCCGCCGAAGCCTTGTCTACGTCGGCGTGAAGTGAATTCCCGTGCGAATCCATGGTCACGATTGCGGGAAAGTCCTTCACGTCGAGGTGCCACATAGCCTCGGGCAGGCCGAATTCCAGGAAATGAACTCCCTTCACCGTGCGAATACAGCGCGCATAGTATTGAGCGGCACCCCCGATCGCATTCAGGTAGACTGCTCCGGATTCCTTTAGCCCGGCCAACGTCTTTGCCCCCATGCCGCCCTTGCCGATCACGGCGCGAATGCCATATCGTTTAATGATCTCAGCCTGGTACGGTTCTTCTCGGATCGATGTGGTGGGGCCGGCGGCGACCATTTTCCAATTGCCGTTTTCCTTGAGGACAACGGGCCCACAATGGTAGAGAACCCCACCGGACAGATCCACTGGAGGCGGATTCTTCATCAGGTGTGCATGCACCGCATCGCGCCCGGTGTACATGTCGCCCTTGATTAGGACAATATCCCCGACGCGCAGCTTGCGAATCTCGCTCTCTGCTACGGGTGACTGAAGCGATATTTCCTTTCCAGTCATTCGGAAGGCTTCCGAGGACGCCATCGGCCGTATCGGCTGCTTCGCGTCACGATAGAGCCAGCGCTTGATCATGCCCGTCTCTGCGTCGAGAACGACCCCGAGCCGGCGAAAGGCCCAGCAGTCGTATGCCACCGAGACGAAAAAGCTGGCTGGGAGACGATTGAGAGCACCGATTTTGCATCCGATAAGCGTGACGGCGCCGCCGAATCCCATCGTGCCGATACCCAGGGTGTTGGCAGCCGTCATTATGTACTGTTCGAGAGCAGCCAACTTTGGGTCGGGATTTACATCGTCCAACTGCCTGAAGAGCTGTTCTTTAGCGAACGCGTACCCCGCGGTCCGGTCGCCTCCGATACACACACCGAGGGCACCTGCGGCACACCCTTGGCCCTGAGCCTGCCAGACTGCGTGCAGGATGCACTTCCGGACTCCTTCGAGCGATCTATCCGCCCTCCCGAGATGCGGCAGGTCGACGGGCACGGAATATTGAATATTCACGTTCTCGCAACCGCCGCCCTTCAGAAGCAGTCTGACTTCGATCTCACCATCGCGTTCCCACTGGTGCCAGTGCAAGACGGGCGTGCCCGGGCCGAGGTTGTTTCCGCTGTTCTTTCCGGTGATGGAATCAACTGAGTTCGGACGAAGCTTGCCGAGTCTTGTCGCTTCGGCAATTGCCGCCCGGATCTGCCCCTCCATGACAATTTGATCTGCGCCTATCGGCGTCCGGATTTCGAAGGTGGGCATGCCGGTGTCCTGGCAGATTGCTCCTTCGCAGTCGTTCGCCATATCAATGTTGGTCGCGATGACCTTCAGTGCAGATGCCGCCTGGCTGTCCGGGACTTCTTCCTTCATGGCTGCAGCCATGGCTGCGCGCACATCTGGCGGCAGATTGGTAGACGTTTCTACGATAAGGTTAAGCATGCTGGATTGAAAATGTTCCATGATCGTACCTCGCGGGTTGGATGATTATAGCACCGGGCAAGTACCGGTGAACCCCCACACGGCGTGTTCGTACCATTGACGTTCAAGTCTTTGCCACTTCGACAAGGTAGAAAAGCCGTCCTGGCGCCTTTGCGTCCTAGCGGCGGCTCATTGTGACGCCACTGCTAAGGGCTCGCTCAAGAATAAATTCACATTCTGGCGCGAGCACCGTCGCGCCTGCGGCGCTCCTGGGGCGGGCAGATGCGAGTGAAGTTATTCTTGACCGAACCCCAAGGCGCAAAGACGCGAGAGAACGCCAGACTATTTTGGTAGCGGGTGCGAGGGCGGGCACGTTCTTTACGAATAGTGCAACCGAGTGGCTCGGGACAGGGTCTAAGTTCACATTTGGTGCTCAGCCGATCCAAGACTTGCTTTTCGTGAAGTGATAAATTTATTAGTGGTGGCATGTTGCAGGACCTGTCGGATGAGATTGTGCATTGGCGCGTAGAAGGGAGGATAGATGATTTTTTCGCTCGATATCTGGCTGTTGCCGGCCATCGCGGCCAGCTCATCCTCTTACCTGGTGTGTCTGGCTTGGGAGAGATTTCGTGCCACCACCGCGCCGAGCGGCCTCATGTCTGGTTTCCTGGCCACCCTCAGCTTCCTCATGGGCGCGATCTGTGCCTATTATCGGCACAAGATGTTCGCCCCCGGCCTCGAAAATAACGTGATCATCATGTTCGTGGTCGGCGCAAGCACCACTTATGTATGGCTCCTGCTACGCAGATATCTCCCGGGGCTTAGCTGGCGCAGAGAATCGTAGAGTAAATAACAGAAAAATGGCGCGCGGGGCACTGTGAATCAGGCGGTCCCCTCACCCGTGTGTAATATCCGAGCGCTTCTCCGCCTGAGGCTCAACGCCCCGCGCAAAAAAATGAGAGGAAGGAAGCGAATACTCTTCGATACCTTCCCCCGACTTGTTCGGTTCATATGCTCATATCGGCGGTGAGGGAGGAATAATTAGTGACTTTTGCAGAACTGTAGATTTTGGGATAAGTCTGCGTCGGGACGTAAGATATTGACTTGCTTGCTGTCTAATATCTAAAATGCGCAACAATGTCGGAGTGTCATATTCAATGGAAAGGAAACACCCATGCCAACCGAAAGAGCGAGGCTACTGGAACTTGCACTCGAGAACCTTGTGGCTAGAAAGGGACAGATAGATCAAGAGATTGCTGAAATCACTCGCGAGCTGGGGAGTGGCAGGCGGGCAAAAGCTGCTCTTGCCGCACGGGTGCCCGCTGCTGACCGGGTAGGCGCCGTCCGGAGGCGATCGCGGTTCTCCAAGGTGGAGAGATTACGTCGCTCGGCTCGCATGAAGGCGTATTGGGCGAACTGGCGTAAGCAGAAGAAAAATCAGAAGTAAGGCCATGTTTTTGGTCTAATTTACCAAGAGGGGGTTCCGGGATTCGGAACCTCTTTGTTTTATGAGAACTCAAACATCGTGAACTGGAAGTGAAAACTGCAATTCCTATCATTCGGCTCAATGAGGCACACGGGATATCAACAGAAGTTTTCGAGGGCTATTCAATAGGTGAACAAATGTCCTTCAAGAAAGATCAATTGCTTCCCGGGGAATCGCTGATTGCGCTCACCCGTGAACACAAGGTCGTGCTCCTACGGCCCGTGCTGATCAATATTATCGCCGTTGCCGTGTTGGTGGCGCTGGCGCTCTCAGTCCGCCAATACTGGTTGATGATACTTTATGTTGTTCCCGCATTATATCTGCTGTGGGAAATTCTTGTCTGGCGGAGCAAGGAGTATGTCGTAACGGATCACAGGGTTGTGAAACAGGACGGCGTGTTTTCTATCAGCTCCTTTGATGCCTCCCTCGACAAAATCAACAACGTCTTTCACGAGCAGAGTCTCATGGGAAGGCTGCTCAAGTACGGCACTGTAGGATTGGAAACGGCCAGCGAGCAGGGGACGACTGTGTTTGAATTCATTCCGCGGCCGGTCGATTTCAAAGGCAAGATCGTACGTCAGCGCGAAATGTATCGATCCGTGGCAGGCATTGGAGCCGGTAATCCGAAGCAGGATATTCCCCGCATGATTGAGGATCTCGCGTCGTTGCGAGACAGAGGCATCATCACTTCTCAGGAGTTTGAGGAGAAGAAGAGAGCTCTGCTCCAGAAGATCTAGGGTCCGCATCGAAATAACATTTCCACTTTGCTGCTGGCCCCCAGGCCCGCTGGCGAGGCGCCAGCGGCGAGCTATACGCGGCATGGTATGTGAGCAGCGAGCAGCAAAGCCAGCGGGCCTGCGGGGCGCAGCCCGAACGGGCGCGGCGGCGGGCGGGCATCTGCTTCGCTGCCTCTCCTCGACGATATACACTGATGTTGCCTGCGTCGCGGCGCCTCGCATCTGCCAGCCCGGCGCTCGCGCCAAAGTGCACGTGTTCTTTCGACGCGGACCCTTGGTGTCCGCGGCAACGATGGTCCCCGCCTCGGGCGCGGGACTGCACGCACACGGTCGCCAGGGTCATGGAGATTTTCGATGTCTCGAAGGCTGACGGTTTTCGGGCTCTTGCTTGCTGCCCTCGGAGTCGGAATCGGTTGGCTGAATCATCACATCTCGCGCTTCGATCACATCATTTCCCAAGCCGCTGCACGAAATGGCGTCGATTTCGATCTTGTGAAAGCGCTGATATTCGAGGAGAGCTGGTTTCAGCCGGACATAATGGGGCCGGCTGGCGAAATAGGTTTAATGCAGATTACCCCCGCGGCTGCCGCAGACTTCTCATCCAGGAGGGGACTACCCCCTCTTTATCAGGCTCGGCTGTTCGAGCCTGAGCTCAATGCGGAAATCGGCTGCTGGTATCTGCGCCAATCTCTCGAACGCTACAAGCACTCTCCCGCGCCCACGGTCTTTGCGCTCCTGCGCTATAACGCGGGCGAGGTGAGGACCGACCACTGGTTGCGTCTTGCGCTGACGAAGTCCGTGCCCGTCGGCATGCCTGCAGAGCGTTACTATCTCTCACTGGTCGACTATCCCAAGACCCGTGAGTACGTCCGGCGCATACTTCACCGCGCCGAGAGCCGGAACTTCTGGTTTTGATACGTTCGGGGTAAATAACCCGAAGGGTATTGATTCCTTGCGCCTTCGCGGCAGCTCTTGAGAGCCGCCGCGAATATGCAAACGACTTCATCCGGGAAATCTGCGGCTGGCTGGGGGTGCCGCAAACTGCCCGGAGCGGGAACGAGCGGCGCCTCCTACTTCTTGTTGTAGACCTGCTTTGAGGTCCGCTCTCCCTGAGGGGTGGTTGCGGTCGACTTTACGGTGAGGACCTTCCCGTCGGCTGAAAGGGAGTACTCCTCACTGAATTTCATCTCCATGGTCTCCCCGCTCTGCCTGGTCATCTTGCGCACGCCTTCAATCAACAGTTTGTCACCCTCTACCCTTGACTTGCTGATTGTCTCGCCTCTGCCTGTCGAGTTCTTGTTTTCTTTGCCGTCCAGAGTGTATTTTGCCTCGGAGTTACGTTCGCCTCTTTGAGTTGCGACCTCAAAGTTGTTGCCATCCTGTTTGATGGTAAGTGTGACTTCCATGTCCATAGCCTGGCCCCCGCCTCGGCCGCCCATCATGGGATCACTCTGTGTCTTGTCCCGTACCCACGTTCCGCTAAAATTAGGCGCTGCCAGCGCCAGGGCTAGCAAAGCAATCACAAACACCAAAAGTCCCGTGTACAGATGGCGTCTCATCATCCTCTCTCCTCGAGTAAAATTGATTCGCGATCCTCAAGCGCACTGGTTCGTTACAGGTTGAAATACGAAACAGGGGTGGGTGCATTTCAGGAATTATGGGATAGTGCTGGACTGCGCAAGGCCTTTTCTATTTCGTTCACGATTGAGTCTGCCGCCCGAGCCGGATCCTGTGCGCGCAATATTGGCCGTCCAACTACCAGGTAATCCGCGCCCGCGAGGATTGCGTCGCCCGGCTGTACGGATCTGCTCTGGTCCTGCATGGCTGCACCGGCAGAGCGAATTCCGGGAATGACATACTGCATCTTGCCTCCGAACCTGGAGCGAAGCGCAGGAAGTTCCCTGGCTGATGCTACGAGGCCGGGCACACCCGCTTCGTACGCCAGGCTGGCAAGTTGTTCTACCCAGGCCGTTACCGAGCCACTGATGCCGATGGCTGCACAGTCTTTGGAGGAGAGGCTGGTCAACGCGGTGACGGCCAGGAGCAGTGGGGGCACGGCCGATTCAGCGGCGGCCTGTCTCGCCGCCTCGAGCATTTCTCGACCGCCGGCGGCGTGCAGGGTGAGCATCTGCACCTGAAGCTTGCAGGCCGACCGCACGGCGCCGGCGACGGTGTTGGGAATGTCGTGGAGCTTGAGGTCGAGGAACACGCACTCTCCGCTACCCAGGACTTCTTCGACCAGACGCGGACCCTCACGAGTGAATATTTCAAGACCCAGCTTGAAGCAGCCGACGTGGCCCGAGAGCGCGCGTACGGCCTCGAGCGCGGCGGCGCGGTCCGGGAGGTCCAACGCGACTATGAGAAACGAACGGGCATCCTTCATGAGCTTAGGCTCCCGATGATTTCGTGTATGTCCTCGATTCGCCTGGAACCGCAATAGTCCTGAAGTCCCAGAGCAATCTGCTGAGAGGCCGCCGGGTTGTAGAAGTTGGCTGTCCCCACCTGCACGGCTTTGGCGCCCGCGATCAGGAATTCAAGGGCATCCTCGGTAGTGGAAATGCCGCCCACGCCTATGACAGGGATCTTCACGACCTTGCATGCCTCCCATACCATGCGCAAAGCTATGGGTTTGATAGCGGGGCCGGACAGGCCGCCCGTGACATAACGCAGTTTCGGTCTTCTCCGTTCCACGTCGATTGCCATGCCGACAAGCGTATTGATTACGGATAGTGCGTCCGCACCTGCATCCTCGCAGGCACGGGCAAATTCGCGGACGTCGGTGACGTTCGGCGAGAGCTTCACCCAGAGTGGCAGGCGCGGAGAAGCTTTTTTTGCCTGGGCCGTCACGTGAGCTGCGTCACGCGGGTCCTTGTTGAAGTGAAAACCTCCCTTTTTAACATTGGGACACGAGATGTTCAGCTCCAGCGCCGCGATGCCGGGACAATCGTTCAAGAAGCGTGCGACCTCCAGGTAATCCTCGAGGTCGAACCCCACGATGTTGACCACGATGTTCGTGTCATATTTTCGCAGACCAGGTAGCTTCTTAGTGATGAACTCGACCGCGCCTATGTTCTGCCATCCGATGGCATTCAGCATGCCGGAAGCGGTTTCGCAGATCCTTGGCGGCGGGTTGCCTTTGATGGGTTTCATCGAGATCCCCTTGACCACGATCCCGCCGATGCTGCTGAGGTCCATCAAATGCGCGAACTCCAGCCCGTAGGCGAACGTGCCGCTTGCGGTGAGGACGGGGTTTTTGAAACGGACGCCGCCGATATCGACCGCCAATTGGGGCACATTCCGCACTCCGGTTGTGATGGCCTTAGGTCCCATGAGCGCTGCCAACCCAGATGTCGAATATTGAGTGTCCGGTGTTTCCCCTCCAGGCTCTCTGCCGGATTCACAGCCGCCGTTCTCTCACAGTACACTCAAAAGGGGGAGGTTTCCCAGTCAACTGTGCGGCTATTCATGATCGGCCCTTCCTGGCAGACCCTCAAATATTGTTCTTCGCCATTTTGATCCCAGCCGTGTATCACGCACCCCATACATGCGCCAAGCGAGCAACCCATGCGAGCCTCGAGGCTGACTTCACACGTAATCCCATGGCGGAGGGCTGCCTGGTGAGTGGCTTTCATCATCCCCCAGGGGCCGCATGCGTACAGGCGCAGGTCGGAACGCCTGTGTCCTCGCAGGAATTCTTCGAGTGGGACGGTCACGATTCCTCGTTCGCCCAAGGAACCGTCCTCGGTAGTGTAGTGAGTCTCGATGCCGAGCCGTTCGAAGCATTCGCGCAGAACAAGGTCAGCGGCAGTGCGCCCGCCATAAAAGAGCAGTGGCCTCACATTTTGTGCGATCAGATCACGGGCAAGCAGATACAAGGCGGCAATGCCGACACCTCCCGCGACCAGGCACGCCATGCCCAGACGATTCTTCATCCCGGCAGATATCTGAAACGGCCTGCCCTGCGGCCCCAGTGAGCCGATCGCATCCCCAGGCCTGAGTTGGGACAGCTTGTGGGATCCTGTTCCCACGTCTTTCACCAGAATGACAAGTCCTGCAGGCCTTCCGGTACGAGGCTGAAGAAGGGTATCGAAGACGCTGAAGGGGCGGCGCAGCAGTGGAGGTTCGTTCAGTCCCTCGACACATTTGAGCATCACAAACTGACCCGGCCGTACCAGGCGGGCCTGTTCGGGGGAGCGAAGAGTCAGAAGATAGTTGCCGGCCCCGAGGTCCTGTATCTCCTTGACCCTGACGTTTTTGTCCAGCATTCCAAATCAGTATAGAGTGGAACCGACTGTTTTCAATCCCTAAATCCGCAGTGGCCGGAATTCCTGGCAGACGGCAATTGGTTTTGATTGCGGCTCCGCCGTAGCCGATGGTATCATCGCGGCGCTTTTCTTGCGGTTCCTGATACAACTTTGCGACTAAATCCAATGACCAAAAAATACGAAGGCAAGCTTCTGATGACTGCCGCCGAGATGGATCTCGCCCTGGCCAGAATGGCGGCGGAAATTGTTGAAAAGCTCAGTCCTCGCGATGAGTTTGCGATCATCGGCATCCGGCGTCGGGGTGTCCACCTCGGTCAGCGCCTGTGTGAGAAAATCGGTTCCATTCTGAAGCGGGCCATCCCGAGCGGTATTCTCGATATAACCCTTTATCGGGATGATCTCACCACTGTCAGCAACCGGCCGATGTTGCGGGAGACCTCCATCGAATTTGATATCAACGGGGTGAGTCTCGTCCTGGTCGATGATGTCCTTTACACTGGGCGCACCGTTCGGGCCGCTCTCGACGGTCTGGTCGATCTCGGTCGACCCAAGCGGGTGCAATTGGCGGTCCTGATCGACCGAGGGCACCGGGAGCTGCCCATTCAAGCAGACTATGTCGGCAAACATGTCCAAACGGCCGACGACGAGATCGTTGAAGTCCGCATGAATGAAGAGGACGGTGAGGAGCGAGTCGTTCTGGTCAAGAGGCCCTAGTTCCACGTGCGATTCTTATGGCATCCCTCAGTCACAAAGATCTGCTAGGCATTGCGCAGCTGTCGGTAGAGGATATCAACCTTATTCTGGACACTGCCGATGCCTTGCGTCAGATTGCCGACCGGCCGGTCAAGAAAGTCCCGACCCTTCGCGGCAAGACGGTAATAAATCTCTTTTTCGAGCCTTCCACGCGCACACGATCGTCCTTTGAGCTCGCCGAGAAGCGCCTCAGCGCCGACATTCTGAACTTTGCGGCCTCGACGAGCAGCGTGTCAAAAGGAGAGACCCTGCTGGACACGGCCCGCAATCTCGAGTCCATGGCCCCGGACATTATTGTGGTCCGTCATGGATCGGCCGGGGCGCCACATCTGCTTGGCCGGGAGTTCCGCTCGTCGATCGTCAATGCCGGAGACGGCATGCACGAACACCCGACCCAAGCGCTCCTGGATGCGCTCACAATACGTGAGTTCAAGGGTCACATCAGTGGACTCAAGATCGCCATCATAGGCGACATCGCCCACAGCCGCGTTGCGCGCTCCGACACCATACTCTTTCATAAACTGGGTGCCGAGGTTTGGGTGTGTGGACCGACCACTCTGATCCCGTGGGAATACGACAGGCTCGGTGCACAGATAAGCGGGCACATCGAAGAGGTTCTGTCTGCCGCAGACGTCGTGATGATGCTGCGGGTCCAGCATGAGCGCCAAAACGAAGCCTTCGTCCCTTCGACGCGCGAGTATTACAACTTCTACGGACTTACCCGGGAACGCTTGCGGCTGGCAAGAAAGGACACGATAGTCATGCACCCAGGCCCGATGAACCGCGGGGTTGAGATCGATTCCGACGTGGCAGACGGCCCGTCTTCGGTCATCCTGAACCAGGTCGCCAACGGCATAGCAACCCGCATGGCAGTTCTCTACCTGCTCTCAGGCAACGCCGGGCTCAAGCCGAAAAGACAGGTCCGCTAAACACTATGCAATTAATCATACGGCAAGGAAAGATCGTAGATCCCTCCCAGAAGGTCAACAAGGTCGCCGACCTTGGCATCGACGACGGGCATATCCAGGAAATCGCCACACACATACGGAAGAAGGGTCGAAAAGAGATCGATGCCCGGGGGTTGATCGTTGCCCCAGGTTTCATCGATATGCACGTACACCTGCGCGAACCGGGGCGCGAGGATGCCGAGACCATCGAGACGGGCACAAATGCCGCGGCGCGAGGCGGTTTCACCGGTGTCGCGTGCATGCCGAACACGATGCCTGTCAATGACTCGGAAGCTGTTACTTCCTTCATACTGGAAAGGGCTCGCGAGGTATCCAAAATTGCAGTCTATCCGATCGGAGCCATTACCAAGGGAAGTCAGGGCGAATCCCTTGCGGAGATCGGAGAGATGAAACGGGCGGGTATCGTGGCCATCAGCGACGATGGACGTCCGGTTCAGAATAATCAAATCATGCGGCGGGCCATGGAGTATTCGAGGGTCTTCGACCTGCCCGTGATCGACCACTGCGACGATAAAGAGCTGGCTGCCGGCGGTTCTATGAATGAGGGATATTATTCCACTCTGCTCGGATTGAGGGGTATCAATCCGGCGGCCGAAGAGATCCAGGTGATCCGGGACATCATTCTTGGTCGACAAACAAGAGCCCGAGTGCACATCGCCCACCTATCAACCCTCCACTCTCTGCAAGCACTGGTTCGAGCCAGGCATGATGGCATCTCTCTCACTTGCGAAGTCACGCCGCACCACCTGCTTCTAACAGAAGCACAAGTTACCTCCTATGATACGAACATGAAAATGAATCCTCCCCTGCGTTCTCAGGAGGATGTGGATGCGCTGGTTGCGGCCCTCGCCTCGGGCACCATCGATGCTATTGTCACCGACCACGCTCCGCACAATGCAAATGACAAGATGCTCGAGTTTGACAGGGCCCCATTCGGAGTGGTCGGACTGGAGACGGCCGTCGGCTTGATTCTTGACCGGTTCGTCCGTACGGGCGTCCTCACGATCGAACGCATGGTGCAGCAGCTCAGTACCAATCCAGCCCGAATTCTCAAATTGGATAGGGGCACCCTGGCGAAGGGTGCCTGGGCGGACGTCACGATCATCGATCCGGCTTTGCAATGGGAGATCCGCAGCCGGGAGTTCCAGTCACGCAGCCGCAACACACCCTTCGAAGGCTGGAAACTGAGAGGTGGGCCCGTGATCACAATCGTTCGCGGTAAGACGGTCTGGAGTGCTTAGTGATTTTACGCAATGGTGCCCGGACGGTCACGTCGCATTGCTCAGATCACTTTACGTTCGGCTTGGTTTCCTCAGGGAGTTGCTGGACGATCTCACCGTCTCTGCCAAAGCCGTTCTGGCGCGCCATGTTCTCGAGAGTCTGTTTATCGGATCGCAGTGCTTGAATCGATTGCAGTTTTGCGTTGTTGTTGCGCCTGAGTGCTTCTACGCGCAACCTGTGCCATTCCAGTTCCGCGCGGACCCTCTTCATTTCCATATAGCCACCGGGTCCCCAGACGCTGAACATGGTCATGACAACCAGCAGCACGATGCAGACGATATAGTAGATTTCTTTTGCGTGTGAGAGATGGCTTTTCTTATGGGCCATAGCTTGTCGATAAGCTCAGCCGTGTAACCGGCTTAACTGGCATTATGATACTTGTGCCGCCGGCCCTGCGCAACGCATTTATCGCAGGACAACAGGAAATGGTGGGGCAATTAATGAGATGACCGATCTCACTCAGTATTAATCACACGAGGTTTCGGATTATGAGCGCGTTATTGATCATCAGCAGTGCTGATTCAATGAGCCTCGCGCAAAGAATCGCCAATGAGCTGGTTGAAGCAGGGGAAGCCGCGTGTGTGAACATCGTACCCGGAATTCGATCGATTTACCGCTGGGAGGGCAAACTCTGCGACGAGGCAGAACTGCTCTTGCTGATCAAGTCCTCGGCAGATCGATTTGACGCGGTTCGCAGCCGGATACGGCAGCTGCACACGTATCAGCTCCCGGAAATCATCGCCGTTCCTATCGCTGCCGGAGATCCTGATTATCTCCGCTGGATCGACGAGAGCGGGCAGCGGACTGACTGACCTCGTCTTGAAGGCCGGGTGTCACGGTCACGGTTCCTACCGCTTCCCTCCACTTGAAGAATTTTCCCGTGGTTCCCTATCACTATTTGCGCCTTGGCGGCGATTGATTCCGTCGCCTAGCGACGGTTGAATTCAAGCATGGCGTGCCGGCCTAAATTCACGCAGCCGCTACGCGGCCGGCGACATCTGCCTGCTGCCATCTGCCTGCTGCCATCTGCCTACTGCCATCTGCCTACTTATTTCTCCACACCGGCTGGCGCTTCTCCAGAAACGCCCGCACACCCTCCATCGGATCCTCCAGATTCATAAGCTGGTTCAGGTACAGCGCCTCGATTTCCCGCAGACGTCCATCCATCTCATGCAACCGGATCGTCCGCACTGACCGCAGGGCTATCGCGAGAACGGGCAGTGACAGGCTGCCCAAGGTCTTCAGCAACTCCGCGACGGCTTCTGGAATTCGGGCCTCAGGAAGAGCACGGGTGATTAGTCCGGTACTCTCAGCTTCCTTGGCCCCTATGAAATTGCCGGTTAGAATCATCTCTCTCGCGCGACGATCCCCAATGAGGGGGGGCAAGAGCAAGGGCGCGAGAGAGGGAATGCCTCCTACCTTCACTTCCGGATGGCCAAACGACGCTTTTTCGGAAGCAAAGACGAAGTCGCAGCAAGCAAGCAATTCGTTTCCTGCTCCCAGCGCCATGCCCCGAACCAATCCGATCGTGGGGCGAGGAAAGGAATTGAGAGATCGTGCCACACCATGCAACTCCTCGAGGAGCAGGAAGACCGTGTCCGGCGTAAGCTGCGACAGGTCGAGACCGGCCGAAAACGCGGGCAATGCGGAGTCCAGGATGAGCGCCTTGCATGCAGGAGACTCCCCCATGGATTCCAGCTCGGACCCGATTTGCTGAAGCATTTCCGTGCTGATGAAATTAACCGGCGGCCGGTTAAGGGTGACCCGGAGTGCATCTCCCTCCTGACTAATCTGAACGTGCCTGTTGTTTTCCATATGTCCTCAATGATTCCCTGATCCCCGACTCATGGTGAACACGATCGGGTGAGCCGTGAGGCGGGAACCCACATTTCTCCCCTTCGACCGGTACTGTAACACATTTTCTGAAATGAACAGCGCCCGACGGAAACTACATTGTGCGCGACTCGGAGGCATGCCTGGTACCGAACGCCGAGGAGGGAAAAGTGGCCATGAGGAGAGGGACGGACGCGCACTTGCGCAGATACCGCCTGTTGCTGGACACCGCCGCTGCCAATGCAACAGAAGCCGAGGTCGTTTGGCGCTCAGCGAGGCTAGGTTCGTGGAGGAACATTTCGGCACGCTGGTGGGAATCGGCAGGCAGGATCGGCCTCAGTTTCAAGGCTCCTCAGGGAAAGGTGGCCTGCTGGGTGTCCTCAGTCCGGCGGACGGCCAATGGACTGAAGATACTTGTGTCCGATGCTAGGAAACCTCTACCCGAAGAGCTCCACGTTCTGTGGCGCGAGCCCTCTCGAGATGCCGGGCCTCAACCTGTTGATTCCTGGAAACCCGTCCAACTCTGGCTAAAGGAGCGGTTTCCCGGATCTCAGGTGCTTTCCGTCAGTCGAAGGCCGGATCTGGCTCACTCACTGTCGGGCTCGTTCCTGCGCGTGCGTTTCCGCTCGCGCGGCAACGAGTGTCTGGCGCTGGCTGCCGACGCACCTGCAGGAGATGAGGACTCCCGCAAGGCGCTTACGCAGGCTTTGATCTGTCTCGATCTCTGGCTCGGGCCCGCCCAAAGGTCGAAAATTCCGGAGGTGCACCTCATTGTTCCTGACAGGCAATCGGGGATAGTGTTCCATCGGGCCCGATTCGTAAATCAGAAGCGGATTAGGGTTTCTGTCTGGGAGTTCAGCGAAGACCGCTGCGGCGCGGTTCGCATACGTCCCGCATCGCCGCCCCCGGAACCGGTGGAGGAGCGTGATTTTCGCTGGCCGGTACTTGGCCCATTCCGATGGAGTGCCCAGATCGCCAGAGTATTGGACCTTGCTCCGCGTTTCATCCGACGCTACCCCCGGTTTCAGGATTTCGACTCCCTCCGTCTCTGGGGACTCGAATTTGCACAGGCCGTGGGCCCTGATCGTGACAGCATTTCCTTCGGCGTGGGCGGGAGCAAGACTGAGCTTGACGAGGACTTATTTCCCCAACTTTGTGCTCTGGTCGACGAAATATTGTTTTATCGAAGGCCAGACAGTCCTGATGTGACGCACCCGTTTTATCGTGCTCAGTCGGAGAGATG
>DASQID010000174.1:0-3978 GCA_035631775.1 Acidobacteriota bacterium | reverse complement strand
GACGAGCGCCGTTGAGGAACTCTGCCGAGTCGGCTTTAGAAAGGCGATGACTATAGAGCGTGTGCTTCAGGACCAGTCGCTTCAGGCCAAGCTGCGGGACAAGGTATTGATCGTCGACGAGGCCGGTATGGTCTCCGGGCGCCAGATGGTTCAGTTGCTTCGACTCGCCGAACGGCAGTCGGCCCGAATCGTTTTCAGCGGCGATACCCGACAAATCCAGAGTGTGGAGGCCTGCGATGCTTTGAGGATTCTCGAGCAGGAATCGCGGCTCAAAACCGTCGCGCTCGGCCAGGTGCGAAGGCAGTCGGACAAGAACTACCGCGAAGCGATTCAGGAGTTGCGTCGGAATCCTGAAGGTGGCTTCGAGAGGCTTCAGGCGATGGGCGCGATCCGCGAAGCCTCTTGGCTGGACCGTGCTCAAGCGATCTCGCGCACCTTCGAGGAGGAGAAGTCCAAGGGTCGGAACGCGCTTGTGGTTTGCCCGACACACGACGAAATCGGTCGAGTGACGGATGCAATTCGTTCGATGAGGAGGCAGGCGGGCGAACTCAGCGGGGGAGTTTCTGTCGCCAGGGATGTTCCACTGAGTTGGACCTCGGCTCAAAAGAACAATCCTCACAACTTTCACCCGGGCCAGATTCTCGGATTCCACCGAAAAGTCGATGGATTCGCGAAAAACGAGAGTGTCGAGGTCGTGCGGGTCGAAAACGGCGCCGTAATCGTCCGTAACGACCGCGGCGAGGTGCGGACGGTCAGGTCCAGACACATAAAGAGCCTGGACGTCTACGAGAGGCGGACAATCGAGGTCGCAGCCGGCGACAGGCTGCTGATTACCGCAAATCGCCGCGAGGCCAGCTTCAGGGCGACGAACGGCGAGGTCGTGACCATCTCCAGGGTGGATGGTCGGGGAACGATTCAGCTGGCCGATGGCCGGGTACTGCCCGCCAATTTCAGGCAGTTCACATACGGTTACGCAGTAACAGCCCATTGCAGTCAGGGCAAGTCGGTGGATTCCGTGATCATTTCCGGCGATGGGATGCAGAAGGAGTTGTTTTATGTAGCGGCCTCCCGGGGCCGGCGGAACATCGTAGTAGTCACGTGTGACAAGGAGATGCTCTGTGAATCCATAGGCCGCTCGGCCGTTCGGAAGTCGGCGTTGGAGCTCACACGACGGGACCCGGCCGTGCCCAAGACCGAACCCATTCGCACTCCGCCTGCACCCGAGCCGCAGCTGACGAAACCAATTCCTACTCCGTCTGCGCCCGCCCCCGGGGTGGAGGTAGCCAGGAGTCCGACGTCGCGGCGACTGCTGAAGCGCGAGCCCGAGAAGGAGTATACGCATGACAACGGCATGTCGCTATGATCGGACGGCGTTTGGCGTCGGTCACTTGCCAGCCCTGCAGCCGTGCAGCAGAATTGGCGGGCACTTGCGCATGTTATGGGGACCGGCAGGCAAGCTGCATGCTCAGCTAATAGAAAGAGACACCATCCCTAAGCCTCCGGCTTAGGCTCTCGCCGTCTGGCGCGAGACGTGTGTTGTTCGGCTTCTGTTCGGTACTTGTTCGGTTTTTGTTCGGTCGCTGTTCGGCTTTCGCTCGGTTCAATTCTGACTCAGTTTTTCCCGGCTGACAGTGTCCCATGGATGATCAGTCCCAGGAAATTCTCGATAGCCTCCCACAGCGGACGTCGCGTTCGCGCTTGGCGCCCTACCGCGAGTTGATCCACGAACTGCGGCGGCGTCGCCGGACATACCGGGAGATCGCCCAAGTCCTGGCAGAGAAGTGCCAATGCACAATTTCGATCAGCACCCTTCATGATTTCGTGCGCCTTCGAGCACGCGCAAAACGGGCATCTGCCAAACACCAACTGCCAGAAACAATTCAGCAAGCTGGAGTGAATCCCGTCAAAAAACCGCAACGGAAAATCGAAGAAGAAACAGGAGAGTCAGCGAGACTACAAATCGTCGAAGTCCAGGAGCGAATCGCAGCTCTCAAGCGCAGGGCTAAGCCAGTCGAAGCCCATGCCGTCCGGTTTCAATTTGACCCGACTCAGCCGCTTCATCTTCCTCCGCAGATCGATAGGAGCCGAGATAATAAGAAGTAGTCGGAATGCCGGTACGTCATGGTCGCGATGGTTGTCTGTGTGTAATCTAAGAATCTAAGCTACCTTGTATTGTCAGAATTCTCAGGAACGGGCCAATGGCGGACCGCTTTGCTGCCTATGAGATACCTTGGGGAGTCAGGGTCAGGTACCAGCCATGCCTAAGCGCTAAAAGCGCCTGCTGCAGCTGCAGTATTCTCTGCCGCAATGTTGAGCAGAGCCCGCCTCGGTCCATCTGGTGGTGCTATAAGTCCCTGCTCCGAGTTTTCACATGTCGGGCATAAGAGCGGAAGTCGCGGTCCGGTATGGCCTTTTCTTTGCTCCTGTGTGCCTTCTAGGGATTGCGAAAATTTCGAGTCGGCGTTTTTCGAGATATTACGTTCTTGTATATGTTATGTTCCGCCTGTGTTGTGCAGGCGACTTCGAGTGGATGCAAGCGCGTTTGACTGATCGGATGGTGCGCTGTCCTCTTCCGGACGGATATCGTGAGTACCTGCCGACGGAATTAAAGCCGCTGACCAAGCAATGGTCGAACAGTGACCGCCGAGGAATCAAATCCCAGATTCGCGGCCCCGGTGCCCAAAATCATGAGATACACTCTTCCGGGCGATGACCGATCCACGGGAGCGGCTAATGAGAGAAAGTCACCAGGTCCACAACCCTCCGATTCAGGGGATGCCTGAATATGGGACTACGGGAGATCGTCGGTCCTGGGGCTTCTCAGAGGCCAACTTTTCACATCAACCCGGCAGGGGGAGCATGGATGACACCGAACCAGCCGATTGGCGCCTCAAAACCCTTGATCCGTGCCCAGACACCCAAAGTGGAATCAGCAATCCAGGAAGATACGGGATGATGATGCTGCGTTTGCTTGAAAAAACGGGAGTTTTCTCTGTTGAACTCGCGGAAGTGTGAATCATGTGATGAGAGACGAGATGATGCTGACGTCCCTTACTCGATCCGGATTTTCTCGCTACTTCTTACCTAGGAACTTGCCATGAGGCGCAAAAAAGGATAAGACGATTACGAGCGCCGGGGGGTGGGGGAAAGCTCTTGAGAATCAGATGGGGGAATGCCCATTGGAATTGACACATTTAAGCATCAAAGTCCTACAGAGTGCGCCAAGACACTGCTTTTAACCGTTTTTGGCCAATGTAAAGGAGATCTGATGCATTAACCACGATGCCGATCATTTGCCATAGCTGGGCGGTTGTGGCGGGTCCGCCGCCATGGCCGAGCTCCCCGGTGCCACCGCTGTGCTTATCACCCCGGCCGGTGAGACCACGCGAACGCGGTTCTTTTCATGGTCGGCGAATAGATCTTGACCGTGCTATCCACGGCGACGTCAGTCGGTTGATTTAACCCTGCGGAGGTTGCCGACCCACCGTCACCGCTGAAGCCTGCCTCCCCGTTGCCAGCGACGGTGCTGATGCCCTGCAGCAGTAACCTCGCGAACGCGAAACACTGCCGAGATCGGCGATGTAAAGATCCCCACCGGAATCGAGGGTCAAACCTTTAGCAGTATTCAGGCGCGCGGATAGTGCATGTCCGCCGTCGGTGCTGAAGCCTTGCTGTCCGGTGCCGACTACTGTGCTGATCACACCGGCAGTTGAGACCTTGCGGATACGATGGTTGCCTGCGTCCGCGATGTAGAGGTTGCCTGAAGAATCGGCTGCCAAACCGAGTGGGCCACGAAGCTGCGCTGAAGCCGCAGATCCGCCGTCACCGCTGAGGCCCCTAGCGGGACTTTACTGCGGTATCGGCGAGAAAAGCTCCAAATAGTTACGTTCATTCATGATTAGCTGCGTGGTTTTGTCGTACCTACTTTTTGTGGGACCAGGGTCTCGAGGCCAATCGCATCCGCCAGTAGGGTCTGAG
>DASQID010000173.1:0-7564 GCA_035631775.1 Acidobacteriota bacterium | reverse complement strand
GCAAGCGCAGCGCAGCCCGGGGTCTCTCGTCCCTCTCGACCATAGCCCCGGAAGGGGCGTCAGAACTCCTGAACACGACCGCCCTTTCTGTCGCCTCTCCAGGGCTCTCGACTTCCTCGATTCCCAACCCCGGGCTGCGCTGCGCTTGCCCGGGGCTACTGGCTCTGCGCTCTTCCAGGGCGCGGGCTTGCTGTTATGGTTGATCCCTGCATTTCCATGTCTCATCTTGTCCAACCAACGCCGAAACGGCAAAGCCCTTTCGAGTCTCACCGCCGGAGGCGGTGGTTTACCTTAATCGAATTAGTCCAAAGTCGCAACTATACCCTCATCCGCAAGCGTGGCTACAGGCCGAGGGTGTGAAACCTCTGAGAGCCCATTTTTCGCTCTGCGCATCATGTCGGAATTGCTCGATCATCTGAAGTTTACCGCAGGTGCTGGGTGCACGGATAGGGTACCTGACCCTCACCAAGTCTCGTGTCGTGGCAGTCCTGCGCTGGTAAGGGTGGTAACGGACCGCGGCTTGACTCTGAATTGCCAGCGAGAATATCATCGCGCAGTGATCTCGATGAGGAAAATCGACCTCAACAATCTTCAGGCAGCATCGAGCGAGACTGCGCGCGATATCAACCGCCGGATCGTGCTGAACCTCATTCGAAGCCGCCAGCCTCTTTCTCGTGCCGATCTGGCGCGCTCTTCGGGATTGCAGCGCAGCACAGTTTCGGCCATCGTGGATCAATTGATTAAGGAGGGCTGGGTGGTGGAGGGTCCGTTGGGACGGCTGCCGCGGGGCCGGCGTCCCATTTATCTGAAGCTCAACGCCCGACGCGCGATCATCGGGATAGACATCCGGCCCTCCAGGACGATCATAGCCACCGCCGACATCAACGCCCATTTCGATTACCAGGAAATCCAATCGACTCCAAGTGATTCGAGGAAAGCTGTCAGACAGCTGACCTCCCGGCTGCAGCATCTGCTCCGCTCGCGGCCCGGTATGTCCTTCGAGGGTATCGGCATCAGCCTTCCCGGACGGATAGATTCGAAAACCAACAAGCTATGCTTCGCTCCAAACCTTCATTGGCGCAGTGTGGATATCAAGACACCCCTTGCCCGGGCGACGGGTCTCGAAGTCGAGCTTGAAAATGCAGCAAATGCTTGCGCACTGGCAGAAACGTGGTTCGGCCCGAACGACAACACGCGCGATCTGGTGGTGGTGACCGTTTCGGAAGGGATAGGAATCGGACTCTTCATGAACGGCCAACTGGTACGCGGTCCGGACGGAATGGCCGGCGAGTTCGGGCATTCCACTCTCGAGGTGGATGGGCCGCTGTGTGGCTGCGGTAACCGTGGCTGTTGGGAAATGCTGGCATCCAATCGAGCCGCCCTGCGCCACTACAGCCAATCGGCAGAGGCATCGGAGGTTCCGACTTATCTGGAGTTGCTGGCCCTGGCGGATCAGGGAGACGTGCAGGCAGCCAAGGCCCTAGATACCCAGGCCCTCTACCTCGGCCGTGGACTCCGTACACTGGCTGCCGGATTGGCGCCTGCCGCGATCGTGATTGTGGGAGAGATCGCCCTGGCCTGGGATCGTGTCGGCCCAAAGATCGAAGGAGAAATCGCCTCCTACCCACTTCCGGGGAAACCGCCCCGCATCCAGCCTGCCCACGACGGCGAAACGGCCCGCCTGCGCGGCACAGTTGCCCTGGTCTTGCAGAAGCACTTCGCCGCCTCATCATTCCTCTGATGCTGAAAAATCGGGCAGCAGACTGGGGCTGCCCAATTGCATTATCCCGCATTTGTTACCAGGTTTTGTAGCATAGATGCAGGACGTGCGGGCTACGACCCCGGACCCACATGGGAACAACGTCACGAAGCTTCAAGAAGTCGGAGCCCAGATCCGGAATTCGCCGCCGCAGTGAAGCAGGGCCATCAAGTAGAGCATGCCGTCATAATAGCGGTACCGCCCGGACGGAACCGACAGGTTCCACAGCTCTTCGACGAACTGTCGCGCACGTGGCTGGGTTGCCGCAAGACTCGCTACTGCATTCGTCGCTACAAGGCCTGTGGAATAGCTGCTGGAACGCCGAGTTGATCTTTTCGCCCACCTCCCGCGGAAAATGCCCTGCTTCGACGAACAGATTACGGTATCTGCCGGTGTCGAATGCACCTGAGCCATCGAATTGATTCGAAGCCGACCCGCTCCGGTGGTAGCTCTCGGGCGGACCGAGACCGTGACGGATCCTGCCAGATCGTGTAGCCGATATGAACCTGGTCCATGAAATGGTTCCACTTGCCGCCGGCAAACGAATGGTTGTAGTAATCCATCAAGTTCTCATCAGCCTTGAAGAGTACCTCGACCTTCGCAGCCAGGTCGTTAGTGCCGGAGCGGCCCTGTTGTGCGTACAGAGCGTTCTTTCCTGCCGTTACGTACAGTTCATTCACCTGCGCGCAGGCCTTGGCGGGAAACAACACCAGCTCATAAAATGCATCACGCGCATTTTCCGGCAGTTTTGCAGATATGGCTTCCGCCTTGGCCGCAATAGCCTTGAAATCCGACACCACATCATCCGCTTCCTGATAATCTGTGAGGCTATAGGTGGTGGGTTCGAGCAACTCCGGCTTTCGCCGGCCGTTATACTTAGTGTATTTGGATATGAGATCGGCGATTTCATGCGCATAAATCGGTCCGAACTCTCGTGCCGCCCAGAGTCGCGTGTACTCGTCGATATTCCGATTCGTCCACCGGCTCGTGTCCCACGCCAGGTGCATGAAATACTCCATGGGAAATTCCAGGCCCTTGAAGTGTCCCACGTTGACGATCCAGATGCGATCAGCGCCGTATTCCTTGGCCAAGGTCAGCTGCTCCCAGACCTTGGAGATCGGATTGGTATTGATCCATTTGTAATTGCGTGGCCCGCCGACGTAGTCGAAATGGTAATAGATCCCCGCTCCACCGGCACGCTTGCGCTCGGCTTCGGTGGGAAGACGGCGGATGTCGCCCCAATTGTCATCCGCCCACAGCAATGTCACGTCGTCGGGAACGCGCATGCCAGCGTTGTAGTACTCCTGCACCTCCTTATAGAGGCACCAGAGCTGAGGCACTCTGGTCACATCTGGATTGATCTCGTCGGAAATCATCTGGCGCTGAACATCCACGATTTTTTCCAGCAGAGCCATGCTCTGGGCTACCGTGCCTCCGGGAATCATCGGGGTATCATCGGCCCCCCGGAGGCCGATGGTGATGATGCTCTCATAGTTCTTGTTGCGCTTTATGCCTTCCCTCCAGAAACTCCGCAGTACGTCAGGATTCCTATAGTAGTTCCAGCTTCCTAGGGTCTGCTTGTAGCGTCGATCCCATTCTTTCTGTGCCCGAAGCATCGGTTCCTGATGGGAGGTACCCATGACGATGCCGTATTCGTCTGCCAGCCTGGGATTCTCCGGATCGTCCTCGTTGAACGCGTTGTTCCACATCGCAGGCCAGAGATAGTTTCCCTTCAGGCGAAGAAGCACCTCAAATATCCGGGCGTAAAACTGACTGCTGTAATTGGCCACGTTCGGCGGTATTGGCGGATGCTCTTTGGGAGGAATGGTGCCGAATTTTTCTGCAACCCAACCACTTAGATCCGGCGCTTCATCATTCAGGAAAATGCCCCGATATTTGACGGAGGGTTCGCCCTGCTGATATCTACCCGCTCTCACATACAGCTCATCCTTGTGCTGGACGGGCACGTCCGCCCACCAGTACCACGGCGATACACCCATCTGTTCGGAGAGATCATAAATGCCATAGATGGTCCCTCGCTTGTCGCTGCCGACGATAACTAATCCGCGGGACACGCCGGGCAGAGGGTCGGACACGACTTGCAGAAAGAACGATTCCCATTTGCCTGCGATCCCGCTGATATCGATCTTCCCGGTCCTCGCCAGATCTGAGATGACCCGACTCTTGCCCAGGGTGCCCACGATGATGACATTCCTTCCAAGTGCGCCGGGGTCGCTTTGGACGGCAGGCTTGAGGCTGGAGACGCGTACGATGTCGGCTTGAAGATCGTTGACTGCACGAGTAACCCCAGGCCAATCATTGGAATCCACCAAGATGTCGGCAGCGGCGCCACCCTGCACAATGGGAAAGCCTCCCGCAGTCTGAGTCGTTTCAATATATCGAACCTGTCCGATGGCAAGTGCGGTCGTGGCTGATGGACACAGACACAGGGATGCGATGAGAACGATTTGAATCCGGTCGGCTGCACGCATATCCAACCTCCGAGCGCTAAGGGCTCGCGCAAAAACAAAATCGCATCTTGGCACAGAGTGTGGTCATGTGCGGGGTCATCAGACCCCCCGGTGACCGAGCTCACCTTGTCGCGGATGTACACCTGGACGACCTCATCCCCTGCCACTTTGCCCGTGTTGGTGCAAAAATGTAGATTGTTCTGGCCGCGAACTTATTCTCATCGAAGGCTGACGGTAAAAGCAAGAACTATGGTTTTGAGAGTTCCACTCGTCCTCGTGCCTTAGCGACTTTACGGCTCAGCGGTGGCATTAAGAAAGCCACCACTCAAGTGCAAAGGCTCGGGGGAACAATCCCCTCTTGCCAGTCGTGACCGAGTGGGATAAAAAGGCACGGGACAGCGGAGCCGTCGGCCCTGCAAGCCCGCAGGCCCGTAAATTTAGAGTCCGCTCTTACCCGGTCACTGATGAACATTCAAAAGGAACTCTCAGCAATCATTTCCGCCGAACGCGTTCTCACGCGGCGGGTCGATCTCGCGGCATATTCCACCGATGCCAGCGTGTACCGGATTGTACCCCGGGCCATTGTCCGGCCTCGGGACGTGGAAGAAGTTCGAAACCTTCTGGGATTTGCGCGGCGCGAGAAGCTCCCGCTCACATTTCGTGCCGCCGGAACCAGCCTTTCCGGGCAGGCACTCGGTCCCGGAGTCATTGTTGACTGTACGCGCCACTGGCGGGAGCTGCAGATACTGGACGGAGGACAGCGCGTGCGCGTCGGTCCGGGGGTCATTGCCGGGCTGGTGAACCGCTATCTGGCGTTCCATGGTTTCAAGCTTGGTCCGGACCCGGCGTCAATCGATGCTTGTACCATTGGCGGGGTGGTCGCCAACAACAGCAGTGGGATGTGCTGCGGCGTTGAAAAGAACGCATACAAGATGCTCGAGTCCCTGAAATTCATCCTTCCTTCCGGCACCCTGGTGGATTCCGCCGCGCCTGACGCAAGTGGACAGCTGCGTGCGAAAGAGCCAGTGATCTGGAAGGGCATTGCCGGGCTGAGGGACCGGGTGCGCGCGAACAGTATTCTGGTTGAGCGGATACGGCGGAAATACCGGCTCAAAAACACCATGGGCTACTCGCTGAATGCTTTTGTGGACTTCGAGGATCCACTCGAAATTCTCTGGCACCTGCTGATCGGCTCTGAGGGAACTCTGGCATTCACGGTAGAGGCGGTTTTCCGGAACATTCCGGACCTTCCTCACAAATCAACTGGGCTGCTTTTCTTCGAAGACGTCCGGTCGGCGTGCGCCGCCATCGCGCCACTGCGCGAGTCGCAGGCAGCTGCGATGGAACTCATGGACCGTATGGCGCTCAAATCCGTGACGGGAAAGCCAGGGGTGCCCGATTTCGTCACTTCACTTCCAGAAACAGCGTCGGCGCTTCTGGTCGAGCACCAGGCCGCCACTCCCGACAATCTCGCCTCATTGGCGGCGGGTCTGGATTCCACACTCGCTTCCCTGCCCGTTCTTCGCCGCACACCTGTGACCCGCAACCCGGCTGAGCAGGCCGCACTCTGGGCTGTGCGCAAAGGGATTATCCCATCCGTGGGAGCGCTGCGGCGCCGCGGCACGGCATTGGTGACCGAGGACGTGGTGTTCCCGGTCGAGACACTCGCGGATGGCGTGCTTGGATTGCAGGATCTGTTCCGGAAACACCATTATGACGACTCGGTGATCTTCGGTCACGCAAAGGACGGCAACCTTCACTTTCTGCTCTCGCAGGGAACCAACAACAGCGGCGAGGTGGACCAGTTTTCCGCCTTCCTCGATGATCTCGCTCAACTCGTCGTGCGACGATTCGACGGCGCCCTGAAAGCCGAACACGGAACGGGACGAAACATGGCTCCCTTTCTTGAAACGGAGTGGGGTCCCGAGGCCTGTGCGATTATGCGGGAGCTGAAAAAACTTGTCGATCCTGAAGGCATTCTCAATCCGGGAGTGATTCTGAACGCGAATCCGAGGGTCCACGTCACCGACCTCAAGACCATGCCCGAGGTGGACGAGGAGGTGGATCGATGCATCGAGTGCGGTTTCTGCGAGCCCAAATGCCCCAGCCGGGACCTGAGCGTGACGCCGCGGCAGCGCATACTCATCCTTAGGGAGGAGGCGAGGCTGCGGCAGGAGAAGCGCGAGCCGGAAGCAAAATCGCTGGCCGCGGAATCCACTTATGAAGTGATCGATACCTGCGCCACAGACAGCCTGTGCGCAACTGCTTGTCCCGTGGCCATCGACACCGGCAGGATAGTCAAAAACCTGCGTTCCTCGCGCCACGAGAATTTCTCGGAGGCCACAGCCAACTGGATGGCGGGTCATTTCGCGCTCGCAGAGGCCGTACTGCGCGGAGCCCTGCGCACCGGACACGCCCAGGCGGCATTGATAGGCCACTCCGCTCTCGCGCGCATCACCCGCGCAGGATCCGCTGTCGGGCTGGCGGCATGGTCCGCCGACATGCCGCGCGCGGCCAGGAGCCTGCCCGTCACGAGCCGTGAGGGGGCACGGGCTCTCTATTTCCCCACCTGCATCACCCGCGTGTTCGGGCCGTTCCCGGGAGAACCTTCGGTTGCAGAATTGGTTGTTGCTGTCGCTGCGCGCGCCGGCACACCCGTGTGGATTCCGCCCAAGGTCAAAGGCACTTGCTGCGGCATGCCCTTCTCTTCAAAGGGTTACAAGAAGGCCTCTGCACGGTGCGTCAACTCCGCGATCGAGCGCTTGTGGGATTGGTCCAGACAGGGCAGCCTCCCAGTGGTTCTCGACACCAGTCCCTGTGCGTACACACTGAAGAACTGCCGTGACTCTCTGAACGAACCAAACCGGAAGCGGTTCGACTCCCTCCGGATCCTCGACAGCATCGAGTTCGCACGCGACGTCGTGCTTCCTGCTCTTCCCTTACGTCGAAAATTGAGGGCGGTCGCCCTGCATCCCGTCTGCTCGGTGCAAAAAATGGGACTCTCGGGAGCACTGCGGGATATCGCGGTTCCTTGCGCAGAGGAGACTTTCGTGCCGGTCGAGGCCGGCTGTTGCGGATTTGCAGGGGACAGGGGATTCATCCACCCCGAGCTCACTGAAGCTGCCACCCGCGCTGAGGCCGCCGAGATCATCCGTCAATCATTCAACGGTTATTTTGCCTCAAGCCGCACGTGCGAGATTGGAATGACCCGTGCAACCGGACGTTCATGGCGTTCCTTCTGGGCCCTGCTGGACGAAGCCAGCCGGTGATCGAGGTGGTTAGGGCTCGCTCAAGAATAACTTCACATTCGGGCTGAAAGAAGAGTCCTGCGGCG
>DASQID010000172.1:0-12280 GCA_035631775.1 Acidobacteriota bacterium | reverse complement strand
CACTGGTTTGGGCCGCTTTATTTATGCCATCGCGCCGGACCAGGTGGTTCGCTTTCAGGGTGCGGCAAGTGGGGCCTCCCTTCCCACGGGAGTTGTCGCCGGCGATCCTATAGGGAAGACAAACTGACAACGATTAGGGCTGGAGCAGGAATGACTTCACGTTTCGCTTCAGGCGTTACCTGGTCGGCAAGGCCTGGGGAAGGGGTGCCGGAACCTGGGCTACCCGGGTTTTGAAATAATCCGTGCGCACACGTTCCACTATGGAAGTTACCGGCTGATCCAGGTACTTGGTGAAGAAACTCGGGTAGATCCCGATCCAGAACGCCAGAACGATGAGTGGCGCGAATGTGGCCACCTCGCGGAGATTCAGATCAGGCAGCACCTGGTTGAGCGGGTTTTCGAGTTTGCCGAACATGACTCTCTGGTAGAGCCATAGCATGTAGGCGGCTCCCAGAACAATTCCAATCACGGCAACCGCCGCATATACCCAGAGGCCAGGAGCGGCGAATGTTCCCTGCAGGATGAAGAATTCGCCGATGAAGCCGTTCATGCCCGGCATTCCTATCGAGCTGAGGGTCATGAGCAGAAATACCGTGGCGTAAACGGGCATGATATGGCTAAGCCCTCCATACTCGGAGATCATCCTCGTGTGACGACGTTCATAGATAATTCCGACGATCAAGAACAGGGCACCCGTTGATATCCCGTGATTGACCATCTGGAGAACGCCGCCAGTGAGAGCAACCGGAGTCGCCGCAAACACCCCAAGCATGACGAATCCAAGGTGACTCACCGAGGAGTAAGCCACGAGAGACTTCATGTCCTTCTGCATCATGGCGACCAGGGCGCCGTAAATGATCCCGATGAGCGACAGGATTAACATGGGTTTGAGGAAGTGCATCGTCGCCCATGGAAACATCGGAAGTGAAAAGCGCACGAAACCATAGGTTCCCATCTTCAGCAGAACACCTGCCAGGATTACTGACCCCGCAGTCGGCGCTTCCACATGTGCATCGGGAAGCCAGGTGTGGAAGGGGAACATGGGAACTTTGATGGCAAAGCCGACGAAAAACGCCAGAAAGACCCAGTACTGCAAGTCGTGCGGGAATCCGACATTCTGCAAGGCCAGGATATCGAAGGTATATTTCCCGGTCTGATTGTAATTGTAGAAATATATGGCCAGGATGCCCACAAGCATGAGCACTGACCCGGCAAGAGTGTAGAGGAAAAACTTGATCGCCGCGTAGAGCTTGCGCGGTCCGCCCCACACTCCGATTAAGAAGTACATCGGGACCAGCATCACTTCCCAAAAGACATAGAAGAGCAGAAAGTCCAGGGACATGAATACACCCAGCATCCCGGTCTGCAGGAGAAGCATGAAAGCGTAGAATTCCTTGACGCGCTCGGTGATTGCCGTCCAGGAGGAAAGAATCGCGACAAAGCCGAGGAGCGTCGTCAGGAGGACAAGCAGCAAGCTGATACCGTCAATTCCAAACTTGTAGTTCGCACCTATGGAGCTGATCCAGGGACGTTCATAGACAAAATAAAACCCGCTCGGCCACCGGTGTGCTTCGGTGAACGCCGTGAGTAAGGGAATCGAGACGAGAAAGCCGAGAAGGGCAGTAACATTCGCAACCCATCGGATTGCGTTCTCGTTCTCCCTCTTGATGAACATGATCACTATCATTCCCGCAAGCGGGAGGTAGCAGACTATGTTCAGAATGTGCCTCATCAGGAAATCCATCGACACCAGCTCCTCGAATAGTTGCTCCGCGAACTATGGCCGCATCGCGGCAAGCGGAGTCAGAAACCTCAAGAGATCGTTGTAATAAATCAGAATGAAAACCACGATTCCAAAAACCGCCGCCAACGCATATCGTTGAACGAGGCCGGTTTGAAACGAAGTGGCAATCCGGTTCAAGAGCATGTTGATCCATCCGACCAGATTTACCAGCCCGTCCACGACGTACGTATCGAAGATTCTCGAGAGGGTTGCAGTCCCGCGCGTGGTTGCCGCCGCGCCGTTCACGGCACCGTCGACGAATCTTGAATCCACGAAGAAACAGGCGTTCCCAAGATCCTTGGCTCGGTTCACAAATAGGGCGTCGTACAACTCGTCAACATAGTACTTGCGGAAAACCAATCTGTAGAAGCCTCTGATTTTGGCGGTGACACGATCCGCCGTGCCCGGGTTCAGCACGTAGAACCGGTATGCGAAGAAAATACCGATTAGCGAAACCAGAACGGACAGGCCGGTAAATAGAACTTCCTGGCCGGCGGAGTGCACCGCTGCCTGCATTCCGGTCTCGGGAAGCCTGAGGACCGGCTCGAGAAACCGCTCGAACCCGTTACCTACACCGCTCCAGCCCGGTAAACCGACATAGCCTCCGATGATTGAGAACACTGCGAGCGCCACAAGCGGATACACGACGTTCCTTGGCGATTCGCGAACGTGGTGCCTGGTGTGCTCGTCCATCCGTTCATCTCCCCAGAAAGTCAGGAAGAGGAGACGGAACATGTAGAACGCGGTCATTCCGGCGCCGAGCCATAGCAGCGCCCATATGACAGGATGGCCATTGCTCCAAGCTCTCCAGAGAATCTCGTCCTTGCTGAAGAATCCAGCGAGGCCGGGCACCCCTGCTATAGCCAGACAACCCACGAACATTGTCCGGTATGTCCATGGAAGGTGTTTGCGCAGTCCGCCCATCTTCATCATGTCCTGCTCATGATGCATCGCCATGATGACGGAGCCCGATCCAAGAAAGAGCAGGGCCTTGAAAAACGCGTGCGTCATAAGGTGAAAGATGCCCCCCACAAATGCACCTACACCCAGAGCTGCAAACATGTAGCCGAGCTGGCTCACGGTCGAATAGGCCAGGACACGTTTGATGTCTGTCTGGGCAAAGCCTATCGTGGCAGCAAAGATCGCAGTGGCGGATCCAATTACCGCAATGATGACCATGGTCTCCGGGGCACGGCTGAAGAGCGCATTGCAGCGGCAGACCATGTAGACGCCTGCCGTCACCATCGTCGCCGCGTGAATGAGAGCCGAGACCGGGGTGGGACCCTCCATGGCGTCGGGCAGCCAGACGTAGAGCGGAACCTGCGCACTCTTACCGGTCGCGCCTATAAACAGGCACAGGGTCAGCCAAAACAGAAATCCGTGGCCATGATCAACCGGCAGCTGAGCCGCTTTGCTGAAGACGTCCTCAAACCGCATGGAGCCGAAGTGCACAAAGATCAGCATCATGCCCAGGATGAAACCGGCATCCCCGATTCTATTGACCACGAACGCCTTCTTCCCGGCATCTCCTGCGCTCTTCTTGTCGAAATAAAAGCCGATCAGCAGGTAAGAACAGAGTCCGACCCCCTCCCAGCCGACGAACATCATGAGGAAGTTGTTCGCCAGGACCAGGGTGAGCATCGCGAACATGAAGAGGTTCAAGTAAGAAAAGAAGCGGTAATAGCCCGTGTCGTCCCACATGTAACCCGTGGAATAGACATGGATCAGGAAGCCGACGCCCGTCACCACAAGTATCATCACCGCGGACAGGGGATCGAGCTGAAATCCCCAGGGCACCTCAAATGATGCCAGCCGTCCCCCGGAGACAGGCAGAAGCCCCCCACGCAGCCAGGTGAACATGTCAGTGGAGACCAACTCCACGTGATCAATTGCGAATGCTTGATAGACGACCAGGATTGAGACCACAAACGCGAGCCCCACAGAGAGAAGCGCAACAGCGGAAACCGCTCTCTTGCCGAGCTTCTCTCCCGTGATCCGAAGCTTAACCAGCCCCGCTAATCCGATAAGGGCGCTGCCGGCCAAGGGTAGGATGGGGATCAACCAGATGTATTTCAGCATGGCAATGTTTCTAGCTTCCGGGATTGAAGACTTCTAATCCCTTGATATATCTACGGATGAGCTCACTGGAAATCTCCAGCCCATGAACCCCGCCGCACGCGTCCCGAGCAGCTACTATCGTGCCGCCTGTCCAATCGAAACCAGGAATTGGTCTAAGATCAAGCACATCAAAGAGTAGCAACCACAAAGGGAAGAATTAACTAACATATCGCTCAGAGGATTGTCAATTCAATATGGTGCCATCTTTGTGGCGGAAAGGCTATGACAACTCGATAACTTCCCTGAGGAGGGTTTGGACCGGCTCCGCGATCGGTCGAGGGATCCTGGAGATTGTCGAAGCTAATTCTTCGCTGCCTTGGGTCTCTCCGTACTACAAACTTTCAAATCCTTGTCAATTCGACAACGATACAATACCCATCTTGGCGCCTTTGCGTCTTAGCGGTGGCTTTAGAAGGGACACCAGAATCTTATGGTTGCGGCTGTGCTGCCCCGTGTTCTACGCATCTCTCCGCCGGAGGCTGCGGATTGCACAAAGAGATTTAGGATTCGCCTCTCTGCCTCAACTCACGTAGCACCAGGTCGCGATACACCGCCTCGATTTGATCCCGAGTCTCCTTCAAGGTGCCGGATGTGTCGATCGTGTAGTCGGCAAGTTTCAGTTTTTCCTCCACGGGAAGTTGAGCCGCTATGCGAGCCTTCGCCTGCTGCTCGGTCAGGCCATCCCGATGGATCAGTCGCGACAACTGCAACCCGGGATCACAGGTTACGACAATGAGCCGATCGTAGAGCAAGTAGGAGCCCGATTCGACAAGCAGAGCAGCATCCACAACAACGATGCCGCAAGGTGAGTTCTTTTCATACTCGTGGATGCGCCGAAAGATCTCCTCGCGGACATGAGGATGCACTATGGAGTTGAGGTTGGCCCTCCTTCCCGCGTCGCCAAAGACAATTCCACCAAGCTTGCGGCGATCGATCGACCCGTTTGCATCCAGGATGTCCTTTCCGAACGCATCGATCACCTTTTCATAGGTATCAGTACCACTCTCGAGTGCCTCGCGGGCAATCACATCGGCATCGATTATGCGGGCTCCGAGTTCTGCGAAGACGTGCGCGGCCTGGCTCTTGCCGGATGCGATGTTTCCGGTGAGACCCACACGCAACATGAGGGGGATGATACCACAGACAGAGGGCCTCGTTGACGGGCGAACCTCCGTCCGCTTATGGGATTTCGCCGATAACCAGAGAGTGCGATTGCTCATTTACTACGACCACGGTGTGATTGTCCGGAGCAATCTTGACATCGGTGGGTCCTTTATCGACTTCAAACGACTTGGAATCCAGGCTGCTGAGATCGGCGGGCAGGACGGAGATCGTGCGGCTAGCAGTATTGACTACCACCAGCCTCTTGCCGTCACCACTTACGGCCACGCCAAAGGGGCTCTTGAAGCCCGGAATCGTGACCAGTACCGTGTTCAGTTGAGTGTCAATGACCGTAACGTCATTGGTCCGGCTGTTGCTGACAAACAGCCTCTTTCCATCGGGGGTAATGGCAATTCCGTCCGGGGCGTCACCCACACCTATTTTTTCCGTTACGCTCTGTCGATCCGGATTGACGACCCAGACTTCATTGGAGGCGCCGTTGACCACATAGACCAGCTCGCTGACCGGCGAGACGACCAGGGCAATCGGAGCCACTCCCATCTTCATGGTAGCAATGATATTTCTATCGCGAATGTCGATGATGTGGAGCTGTCCTTCCTTGCTCCGCCCGAAATTAGTGACAAAGGCGCGGTATCCACGTGGGCCGATCGCCACGGCATTGGGGCTGCCCGCGACCTTTATGTTTGCCTCCACCCTGAAGGTCTCGAGGTCCACCACGGCAACGGTACCGGAATCCTTGCAGGCCACAAAAGCGGTCTTCCCGCCGTCGGCCAGGGCAAGGCCGAGGGGCGAGGAGCCGACCGAGACACTGCGCGTGATGAGACGCTGAGATAGGTCGACGGCAATCAAGTCACCCGTTCTGTAGGAAGTAACATATGCTGTCCGGCCGTCCGGGCTGAGTGCAAGGTAGTTGGGGTACTCGCCCACCTTCTTCACGCGGTATGACCTGACGAAGGAGGCGCCCAAAGAACAGATCAATGCGACAAGTGCAACGACGAGGCGGTGCCTCATGGATGAATTCCCCCTCCACCAAGAATGAAGGCAGGTTTCTCTGACAGAGCCGCGGCTGCCTTTACAGTATTCGCCATGAGCATTGCAATCGTGAGCGGTCCCACGCCGCCCGGGACCGGAGTCAAATATGAGCATATCGGCAATACCTTTGCCTGATCCACATCGCCAACCAGTGTATAACCTTTCTTCGCATGGTCAGCCAAACGCTTCGGGTCCTCGCCGTAAAGCGCGCGAATGCTTTCCAGCGATTCAACGCGGTTCGTACCCACATCAATGACAGCCGCGCCGGGCTTGACAAAGGTATCGTCCACAAACGCCGGCTTGCCCATCGCGACGATCAGGATATCGGCCTCCCGCGCGACTCCCGGCAAATCGGCAGTTTTCGAATGACAGACAGTCACGGTTGCGTCCTGATGCATCAGCATCAGCGAAACCGGCTTGCCGACGATGTCGCTGCGTCCGATCACCACAGCCCGGCGGCCGCGTACCTGAATCCGGCACCTGTTGAGAATTTCCATGATCCCTGCCGGCGTGCAGGCTTTCAGCAAGGCTCCGCCCGCCACAAGCCTGCCCACGTTGACAGGATGCAGGCCGTCGACATCTTTTTCCGGCAGAACTGCCTCCAGCACCCGTCTCGAGTCAACCTGTGCGGGGAGTGGCAGCTGAACCAGAATGCCGTGGATATCCGCTCGACCGTTGAGATCCTCCACAACCTCGACCAATTGCCTGGTGGAGGAGCTGGCCGGGAGTTCTATTTTCTCCGAGTGCATCCCCAGTGTCTGACACATCTTGACTTTGCTTCGGACATAGATCTGGGACGCCGGATTTTCTCCAACCAGCATCACGGCGAGCCCGGGGTGGACACCAAGTCCCCGCAGTCGGAGAACCTCCTCGGCAACCTCCGACTGGATCTCTTGCGCTACTGCACTTCCGTCAATCCACTGACCCATTCTGTATCTTCGACCTCCGGCTTATTTGGTTGCTGCAATCAGACAGAACACCCCTTCATGGCGCGAAGACGGGCTCCGCAGGCCCTGGATGATGATCTGTCGAAAACCCGCCGCAAAAACGAGACGTATTATCTCCTCGCGATCGTAATACACACCCTCCGCTTCGCTCGGGTTTTTTTGAAAGAGTCTCAGCTGAATTCTCTTTATCGCCCAGGTCAGGCTGTTTCGCGTCGATTTTGGCTCCAGCATCTCGGCAATGATCAGGTGACCCTCCGAGGATAAGATGCGGAATGCTTCGGTCAGGAACGGCTCCGCGGGCTGACGGTGGAGATCGAAAATGGAAACCGCAATCTCCGCAGAAGTGTCCGAAACAGGCATCGGCATTCCGTCGAACGGCTTGAACTCTACAAGATGTTCCAGGCTCATGTGTCGCGCCCTTTGACGGGCGCGCTCGAGCAAGGTGATGTTGTTATCGAAAGAATATATCCTGCCCAAGAAGGCCTTGCGACCCGCCAACCTCAGCGCGAAGGTTGCTGTGTCCGTCAGGAAATCAACGACCTTTAAGCGCTTGGTGCTGATTACAAAGTCAACGACCTGGTCAATGGTTGCATAATAGTTGAGACCCGTTCTCCACTGGAAGAATTTGGCCACCCCCTCCTCATAGGTATCGATTCTCGCGGGAAGGTCCGACAGAAAGGGGCGCGGGCGGGGTGGCGGAAATTCGAATTTCTTCTGGAATCCGGAGCCGGATAATTCAGTCTTCACTCGGATCGCCTAGCCGGGAGCGGCGTTCCCCGGACGTTCGATTTCAGCCGATACACTGAGATAAGGTCAGTCCGTACTGCAAGATCGTACGCGTCTGCCCAATGGGGCTCAACCTGAAGCTTTTGCCAGATCTCATCCTCTCTCTGGGCGACCAACCAACCGACCTCACTCTCCGGCGTCCGAAGAGCCGTCTCCCAGTGAGCTGCGCCACCCTCGTCATACACGAACTTCTTGATGGGCAAACCAGAATCGTACACCAAAGGCGCAAGTTTACCCATATCGATCAGGATTCGCGTCCCATCATAGCTGAGTCGGAGATATCGCAATACTTCCTGCCGCTCCGGCTCAATGGAGCTGTGCTCAAGCGTTTCGGCCAGCATGGGTCGATTCTCTCCGCTGAGGACGGGAAGCTGCATACCGAGAATGCACAGTGCCAGCAAGGGCATCCGTGCGCGATTCCCGGCGACTGCAATGAGCAAGAGGCCGAGTGCGGCGGCGGGAAGGATCAGAGTGCCCGGACCTGCATACACATCGTGATATTTCCATTCATGGGGAAACAACCAGGAGAGCCATGGAAGTGACATCGCTACACCACTCGCGAGGATCATCGCTCCTCTTGCCCATCCCGACGCCGACATAGGGAGAGCTGCGAAAATTGCGACCGCAGGCAGCAGAAGCACCGAATAACGCAGGCGATAAATCATTCCCCAATATAGTGCGGAAATATTGATCAGCGACGGCAGCCAGAGAAGCAGGAGGGGCACCTTCAGCTCAAGCCGATCGAGCCGCACAAGAAAGAATATTACTCCCGCAAAGGCAGCCAGCAGCGGGATAACCGCTGATACCTGGCACAGTTCCCCGACATGATAAAGCAGCGACAGCAGGGGCCGGCGGTAAGTTTCGTACGGCGCGGGATTGCCAAGAGCCACTCGGCGCAGGAAACTATCGCCGAGTCGCGCATAGATAAACCCGAAATGGGCTGCTGCAGGCAGCGCGAATGTGACCACAAATACACCGCCTGCACGCAACAGTTCTGACCTGGATTTGTGCCCTTTCCAGAGATCCCAGAGCAGAAGGAGGATCACGCCGACGATGAAGTACCATCCCTCGTACCTGCACAAAGCTCCTAGAGCCGCCCATATGGCGGACATCCATGGGATCCTGCGATCGTTCTCCTGCCGCCATTTCATCAACGTGTCCAGCGACAGGAGTTGCAGCATCATATAAACCGGCTCGGTCAGGGGACAGCTCTGCAAATACTCCAGGTTGGGATTTGCGAAGAGAAACAGACTCGCGAATACTCCCGCTGCGGTTGAGCCCGTCACGCGCCACGTGATTCGCAGGACAAGCCACCCGGAAGTCGCAAAGGACGCGACAGAAATGAGACTGGGCAGCAGTCCCGACCGATATTGGGCATCAACGATCACGAAGGGAAGATAGAGGATGTGAATGAAGGGAAGCCAGTCTACACCCATCTGAGCATACCCCGGCACGAGTGAATCCACAATACGCCGGGCTACGACGAGATGAGCCTTGGCGTCGTAGTGGGCCAGCGTGAGCCCGAGACGGAAGTAGTGAACGAAGCAGGCAGCGCCGATGACGAAACCCAGGGCGAGAATCCCTCGAGATGCAAGCTGGTCCAATTTTGCTGGTGCCACAAGGATCCGATCTGCGCTCCCGTTATGATCCTGAGTCATCGCGCCTTGTGTTGCGCCCCATCAGGGGCGCAATGAAGATAGACCGGCAGTTCAGTGCCGGGATTAGCGAACGAGAAAGCGATCAAGTCCCGTTGCGCCCCGACCCCCCGGCTGGAAGTCAGGGGTAGATCTTGTAGAGCATCCTGGGGAAGGCGATGGCTTCCCGCAGGTGATCCAACTTGCAGATCCACGCGACTACCCGCTCGATTCCCATTCCGAAGCCGGAGTGCGGCACAGTGCCGTATCTGCGGAGGTCGAGATACCATTGGAAAGGTTCGAGCGGCAGGCTGTGCTGCTGAAGCCGTTGAACCAGCAGATTGTAGTCATGAATGCGTTGCCCCCCGCCAATGATCTCTCCGTAACCCTCGGGTGCAAGTACATCTACGCACAGAGCAACCTCAGGCCTTTCCGGATCCGGCTGCATATAGAAGGCCTTCACTTCAGATGGGTAGCGGTGGACCATCAGAGGGGATGTGACTTGACCGGACAGGATGGTTTCGTCACCCCCACCGAAATCGCCGCCCCACTTTATCTCGGAACCCGCGGCTTGGAGGCGGGCGACGGCCTCATCGTATGAGAGTCGGGGAAAGGGCTGGGAAATTTTTTCCAGTGCCGAAATGTCACGCTCCAGGATTTCAAGCTCGGCCCTGCGCCTGCTAAGCACTCGTTCGACAATAAAACAGATCAGGCCCTCGGCCAGCTGCATGGTGTCTTCCAGGGTCGCAAAGGCGACTTCCGGCTCCACCATCCAGAACTCCATGAGGTGGCGGCGGGTCTTGGATTTCTCCGCGCGAAAGGTCGGGCCGAAGCAATACACTTTCCCAAATGATGCCGCGGTTGCCTCGTTGTATAACTGTCCGCTCTGTGTGAGATAGGCCTTCTGATCAAAGTACTCCGTCTCGAAGAGCGTTGTGGTCCCTTCGCAAGCGTTGGGGGTGAAAACCGGCGTATCCACGAGAGTGAATGACTGTTCATCGAAGTAGTCCCTGATGGCCTTGATGATCTCATGCCGGATTTTGATGATCGCATGCTGGCGGGAACTTCGGAGCCAGAGATGCCGGTGTTCCATGAGGAAGGCAGTACCATGCTCCTTGGGCGTTATGGGATACTCTTCAGCAATCTGGATGATCTTGAATGCGGTCATGTCCAGTTCGTAGCCCCCCGGAGCCCGGATATCTCGACGAATTTTTCCAGAGATCTCAACACTGGACTCCTGGGTGAGCTTGTCGATCTCCTCGAACTGCTCTTGAGTAAAGTTGCCTTTGAAGGCGACACACTGAACAATCCCTGTGCCGTCGCGCAGGAGGATGAACTGGAGCTTTCCGCTGCTTCGCTTGTTGTAGATCCAGCCCCGGAGTGTCACCTCGCTGCCTTCATGTGCTCCGACGTTTTCGATATAGACGGCGGCCATGGAAAGTCCTTTCTATATTGGCAGGTTTGTCGCAGGCTCATCCACGGGAAATACCATGTGACTCGGGAATTCGCCTCGTTCGCTGCAGAACTGCAGGTAAAGTGAGTAGTAGCTGGTGCGAAGGAACTTTGACTCGTCCAAACCCATCGCCGCCGCCGCCGCCCGAATCGCGTCTTCGGAGCCCTCAAACTCCGCGAAGCATCCGACAGGAGTCTCATCCAGGGACACAAGCACCTTTTCGCGCCCGTTGCAGCGCACGGATAGGGCATACTCCTGGCGATACTTCTGATAGCGGAATGAGACCTGAAGACCAAGTTTTTCAAGTATTTGCAGGACTAGCGTGCCATCCCCGACCGCTGTCTCCAACTCTTCCCTGGTCTTAAATACTCCTTCGAGCCTGGGCGGGCCCTTAAAGGTAATCCACGCTTTGTCCCCGGCGATGCGGATTCGTATCAGAGACGCACGAGCGTGCATTCTTCCATCGGGGAAATCGAGGAGAAAATTGTCTTCAAAATGTCTGGAGGATAGCAGGATGGAGTCCATTGCCTGCAATTGCCCGCGGAAAGCCCCGAGATTCGATAGACGGACTTTAATCTCTGTTTCAATGGCCAACCGTTTTGTTCCTCCCTTCAGAAAAGCTAAGCCAAGCGCCTGCAAATCAGTAACGTTTGCACTTTGGCGCGACGTCGGGCGGGCAGGTGCAAGGCGCCGCGACGCAGGCGAAATCAGTGTATATCGTCGAGGAGCGAGAACGAAGCAGATGCCCGCCCGCGGCCGCGCCCCTGCGGCCCGCAGGCCCGCTTGCTTTGTTGCTCGTTCCTAACATACCACCCCTGGTATAGCTCGTCGCTCGCGCCTCGCCAGCGGGCCTGGGGACCAGCAGAGTGTAAACGTTATTCATTGACAGACCCTAATTATCGGGACTCGCCATTGCAAGAGGAAAGATGGCCCTCCGGGACTCCAAGGGCTCAAAAACACGAAGAAAAGTTCGACTATTTGCGATGAACCTGTGTCAAAACAAGGGGAAACAGTAGTCAGCAAGACGAATTCCTAAGGGCTGCCGGTGGATGAACGAGAGTCTAGGTTCGGTGCTTGAAGACAAAAGAGGACTGGCACCAGCGTCCGCAGATTCCGGACAGGAGAGCATCTGGATTGCTGCCAGCCAATGCGGTGACGGGGTTGCGTTTAACCGTCTCGTTCTGCGTTGGGAAAAGTCCATCTACAACCTTGGACTCAGAATGCTCCAGGATCCTGACGAGGCCGCCGAGGCTTCGCAGGAAGTGTTCCTCGCGGCCTTCAGGAATATCCGTCGTTTCCGGCAGGACGCGAAGTTCTCGACATGGTTGTTCAGGATAGCCGTCAACCACTGTATCACGAGGCTCAGACGCCGTCCGCCCGGCGTGCACTACTCTCTGGACGACGA
>DASQID010000171.1:0-7389 GCA_035631775.1 Acidobacteriota bacterium | reverse complement strand
TACCACAGAATGGCCCAAACAGCAGGAAAAACCAGGGGTCAGGAAGGCTGTAAATCGTTGAAACGAAAGGACGGGCTATGATGCGATTATATTATGAGCCCAACGAGCTACCAGACTGCTCCACCCCGCGATAGCAGAAAGATTATAGGGACCGCATCCCGAGGAGTCAAGCTAATCCTCAATAAAATCAATGGTCTGGCGAAACCTGTTGATTCTACTGAACCTCTCGTTTGATCACGGTTGACGGAACGCTCTCCTTTCCCCGAACCGTTTCTGCCACAAACCGCGCCGAGGACTTTTCCAAAGATCTCTGCGGCGCCATCGATCGGCTCCTCATCCGCCGGAAAGCAGAGGTCGCCGCCGGTCGCGATGCATCAAACTCCTTGGCTCAGCTTCGGCCTCGCTCTCCTTGTGGAGCACCTGCCTCGCCGATCTATGAGCCCAGTCAGAGCAGGTCGCGACTGACTGCTTGTCAAAAGTGATCTTTCGCCGATCGGCGGCATCATGTAAACAATATCCAGTAGAAACCCTAAATTACTATAATCCCAATGTTATAATGTGCTAATCCCCGAACAATACACCTCATCATTAATGATTATTAAGAGAGTACATGAGAGACTCTTTATATGAGTGTATTATAAGATAACAACACCTCTCTTGTTCTGGAACCTGATGCCAGTATAATAATAACAAGGACTCATCTAATCGGGTGGGTATCAGAGTAAACATCACGGAAAGGAGATTCGAAGGATGAGAATTGCTAAGAATGTATATCCTATGATTGTATTGTTGTTGACTTCCGCCGCGGGTTCGTTGGTGCTTGCGGATCACTCAGCTCCTCCAACGCCGGCAATTCAGGCACCGGAGGTGAAAACAGCTACTGGTGAGCTGACGAAGGTGGATACGGAAAACAAGACTTTTACAATCAAACAGGAAAACGATGAGGAAATAGTGTTTCAGTACGATGAGAACGTCAAAGTGGAGGGCAGGGAGAACGGAGTCCAGGGCCTCGCCACTGAGACAGGAATCCAAGTGACAGTCTATTATGTTGAGGAGGATGGAAAGAGACTGGTGAACAAGATCGAGATAAAGAAGAGTGATGGGTAGAAGCCGGGCCGGCGGTTCACCCCTCAACGAATGCCCCGTTGTTTGGCGTCATCGCATCTTCGCGGCCTCTTTCTGAAAGAGTCACCGCGAAGACGCGAAGGCGCAAAATGGGCGGTTCTTGTCTGACTTCAATCACTAGACCAGATGCAACCCACACTCCTGACCCTGATGTCCTGTTCCAGCAAACCTCCCCGCGCGCTCGAATTGTCCCTGGCGTCCACCCCCGGATCGGACTTTCCCTTGGGTCGTGCAGGGCCGGCACCCGAGGGAAGTGAAACCCTGCTCGTATAGGGGGTGAAAACTCAGGTTGTTCTCTTTAATGTAGCGCCACACGTCGTCCTTGGTCCAGAACGCGATCGGATTCGCCTTTACGGTCTTTCCAAACTCAATGAGCTTCGTATTCTTTCGGTACTCCGTTTCGTCCCGTCTGAGACCTGTGATCCATGCCTGATACTCTCCCATCACGGCTTCAATCGCGGGGATCTTCATCTCGCAGCACTTGTACTGGTCGTTCTTGATGAAGGCGTCGCCGTACTCTTCATCTATGCGGCGGCGTGCCTCCTCCGACGGACGGACCCATCGGAAGCGAATGCCGGTCTCCCGAACCAGCTCATCCGCATAAGACAGAGTCTCCGCAAATTCAAACCCCGTATCGATTCCGATAAAGGGGATGTCCGGTCTCACCTGAGTCGCCAGGTCAACGATCACCCTGGAGTCCTTTCCAAAGGAACAGGCTGCGAACGTACGCGGGTACTTCTCCAACGTGTACTGGATTACGAGTTTAGAGATCTCGACCTTTTCAGCAAGGGTCATCGATTGTGATAGTGTGGTTTGCACTTAACTTCCTCCTTGAGTTGTTAACCTCGGCCGGCCAATGCAGAGCCGCTTGACTGTGCACGCAAAATTCCCGCGCGTTCGCGCTCGGGCGCCCGCGTCAGGTAGCCCTGTTCAGCGAGGAACCGCCTGATCCGTTCGCGATCGTAAACCGACAGGTCGGACCTCATCTGAATGGTGTCCAGTGGATGCCTGATTCTGCCCCAATCGGTGCGATCCCAGAGCCGCTCATGACAGTAGTAGAGCGCGAAGCGCAAAGCGTGAAAGAAAAGTGTGATAGCTGTTGTCTGCGCAACATCCCGCGTAAAGGCGTAAGTAATGGCGCCCAGTATGCCGATGCCGGCGACGCGCCAGGTGACGGATTTCATCCATGATCGCTTCCGTGTTTCCATGGTTACTGCTCACCTCTTCTATGCACAATTCACGAAATCCCGAACGACCTGACGTCGCCCCTCGAACCAATTTAGACTGGCACTCAGGTTGGTGACCTGACCCACGATCATCAGCATCGGCGTCTCCAGTCCCGCCGCTGCCGTCCGCGCTGCGATGGAATCCAGAGTGCCCAAGACGGTCTGCTGATCGTCCAAGGTCGCACGACTGATGACCGCAGCCGGCGTGTCCCCCTGAATACCCTCTTCCATCAGCGATTCGGCAATTGACCGGAGCCGAGCTCCACCCATGAATATAACCAGGGTATCCGCGGCCCTGGCCAACGCTGCCAGGGTCTGCCGGCTGTCTGTCTTTGCGCCGCCGTCGCGGGCTGTGACAAAGGCTACGGACGATGCAATACTCCGTTGCGTCAGCGGAATCCCCGCATAGCTGGCCGCTCCCAGGGCGGAAGAGACTCCCGGGATCAGCTCAAACGCGACCCCGGCTTCTTCACACGCCAGCGCTTCCTCACCGCCACGTCCGAAAACCAGCGGATCACCTCCCTTGAGCCGCACGACCGTCTTTCCCGCACGTGCCTCGGCGACGATTCGCCGGTTGATCTCCCACTGCTCCAGCGTGTGGCTGCCGCAGCGCTTTCCGACGAAGACCTTTTCAGTAACCATGTCGGTTTCTGAGAGCAATTCCGGATTTACCAGCGCGTCGTAGAAAACGACATCGGCTTGGCGCAGGGCCCGCAGGCCTTTGAGGGTGATCAAGTCCGACGCACCGGGACCGGCGCCGACGATAAAGACGATTCCCGTTCTGCCTTCAGCATTCCTCATCGTTGAACCGTTCTCTCGATGACTTCCTCGATGATTCGTTTCCGGGTCGCAAGGTCGGAAGGGATCCGGATCTTCAACCTTGTGCGGAGGCTGCCAAGTTCCTTCACCCAATCCCCGATGTTCGCCGGAAGCAGGGACTCCAAAGCCTGGCGCAGCCGGCGAGCAAGCACCGGGCTCTGTCCATTGGTGGAGATGGCTATCTTCAAGTCCCCGCGCTCAACGACCGAGGGCGTAAAGAAGTTGCAATGTTCCACTGCATCAACCACGTTGTAGAGAAGGCCCGCTCGCTCTGCTTCCCCAGCCAACTCACTTTGTATCACCGGATCGTCGGTTGCTCCGATCACGAGGAAGCAATCGCGTGTGATATCGGAGTGCTCGAAGGAGCGCTGATGCAACTCAATCAGGCCTGTCCCGGCAAGCACGCGCAATGAGGCATCTACCTCGGGTGCGACGACCGTCACTTTGGCTCCGGCGGCAAGAAGTTGCCTGACTCGCAATGCGGCCATCGGGCCTCCTCCCACCACCAGTACAGGACGGTTTTTAAGTTTGAGAAAAACAGGGAACAGATCATTCATAGCCGTTGCCGTTCCGCATGCCGTGACACACCGGTCCCAGCACTTGTGTTGAGCCTGTCAACCTGAACGTGCTCACTGCCGGTGATTTCTGTGGTGACGCCCGCGCACTCGCCGACACCCGATACCACTTTGAACTCTTCATCCACGCCAAGATCGCGAAACAGATCCCGCGAGTCTTCGTACGAGGTCACAGGCTGATACCTCGATAGCAGTGTGCGGAACACCTGCTTGCCCAGCCGGTCCACGAAGTCACGGAACGACTCGGCTTCTTCTTTGTTCTCGCGATAAAAGATCAGCAACTCTTTTGTCGCAGCCGGCACAAGACGGGCAGGGATCTGGGCGATCGGAACGGCAAACTCCGCCAGTCCTTCCCTGGTTCGTCCTCCCAGCATCACCACGTACTTGGGAAGTTCATGGCCTCGCACGTTCTCACTCGCACCGTAGAAACCGATGTCGGCTACGTGATGTTGGCCGCAGGAATTCATGCAGCCGGAAATCTTTATAGACAGCTGCTGCAATTCCGGAAATTCTCCCAGGCCGTTTTCCACGATGGGCGCCAGCACCTCCGCCAGCCCGCGCGAGTGTGTAATGGCTATCTGACACGTGTCCGCGCCGGGGCAGCGTGTGATGTCGGCCAGTTGATGCGCTCCGCTGCGGGTCAGCCCGACCTGATCAAGCTCGTCGTACACATGTCTCACCAGGAGCCCCGGGACCCAGCGCAACATCAGATTCTGGGAGATGGATACCTGGACTCGTCCACCGCAGAGGCTTCGCGCGATCCGCGCAACGTGCCGGAGGTCCTCGACGCTCAAATCCCCAAGCGGCGCCCGGACGATGGCGGTGACCCATCCCTTTTGTTTCTGAGGAATGAGATTGGAGGCCGACCATTTCGAGTAGCGCTGCTCGGATTGAAGTCTATCTAAGGAGCGGAGGTTATGATCGCCGCCCGTGGTCCCCGCTCGTCCTGACACTCGGTTCACCGTCAATCGGTGGACTTCCGCTTCGCCGAAAGGCGGCTCCTCCTCCTCAAGGTTGAATCGAACCGCACCTCGACCGGACTGCGTCAGCAGAGCGACCTGGCGTTCTTTAAGAACGGCCGCGCGGAACTTCTCCCAACCCCATTCCCTGATGAGGAACTTCAGCCGGGCTCGCATCCGGTGTGAATGGTCCTCACGACGCTCACCATAGCGGTCGAATATGCGCAGCACGGCCTCAGCAGTGGGAATCAACAGATTCTCCGGGGTGAAATCCTCCAGCAACCGTGCCGATGCAGGCTGCGCCCCCAATCCTCCCCCGAGATAAATCCGAAATCCGCGCTGCGCCGCTCCATCGCTACCGCGAATAGCCGCCACGGCACCAAAGTCATGGATGGGTGTGCGGGCGTGATCCTCCGTGCAACCCTCGAAAGCAAACTTGAATTTACGAGGCAGGTTTTGGTTGATGGGATTGCGCAAGAAATACAGCGACAATGCATCGGCATACGGACGAACATCGAACACTTCCGTCGAGGAGACCCCCGAAAAAGGGCAAGCGGTTACGTTGCGGACGGTGTTTCCGCAGGCTTCGCGCGTGGTCAGGCCTGCTTCGGCCAGAAGGGTCAGCACACGAGGCAGGTGATATCGCTTGATGTAGTGGAACTGAACATCCTGCCGCGTAGTAAGATGCAACTTCCCGTTGGGCGTAAAGGCCTCGGCAATATCCGCAAGAGTCTCCAGTTGTCCGGCTGTAAGCCTGCCGTATCGGACCTTGACGCGCACCATGTGCTGGTCCGGCGCACCACGGATACCGTAGATGCCGTTTTCCAAGCGAAACCTCTTGAATTCGTCCGGATCTAGCTCGCCGCGATCGAGGCGACTGATCTGTTCGATAAGCATGGCGATCTCCGCCGCCTGCTCAGCCGATACTGACATTGGGGCTTCGACGACATTCTGACCAAGGCTCATGGCATCCTCTCCCCACCAAAACAAAAAGGCCCTTCGAAGTGCCTCTTCGAAGGGCCTGGGCTACCAATCACGGCAATTCAGGTCGACTCAGGGTTGAGTCCGCTGAATTGCATTCATTGCAGCGTCTTCTCTATCCGATTCCTCCGCAATGAGTGTCAGCCTCAGCCGTTCGAATGGACGTACGACAACACGCCATCGATATGTTGCGACAACAACAACTCTGAACGACTGAGTGCATAGACAAACCCGATTAAAGAACTTTTACCGGACGAGGATGAATATGTCAATAGATGGATGATTGTTTTTCAGTGTTGAAACTATTTCTTCTTTTTCTCGAGCACGTAAAAGGCACGGAGGTGACCTTCCTCCTCGGCGACCCAGAAGTCGGTCGTCGCATAGCCCTTCTTGAAGTAGTTCCGAAACACCTGTCGCATCTTGCCCTGCCACTCAAGGGCAACGCCGAGATTGCGGTGCCTGATCTCCGGGAGATTGTAGGGGATCTCAAAGAGCAGCTGCTCGGCAGTACAGTTCAGTTTCACCGGTGAGGATCTCGTCATGCCCGGAGCGAGGTCTTCTAGGTGATTGACTATTGTGTGCTGTTTCAAAAGCTTTCGCAAATCACGCCGGGGCGGGCCGGATTCGAGTCGGTCCAGCACCTTTGGGGTATCCAGTTCCCAGCGGACGAAAAATCGATCCGTCGGCAGTCCGCGATGGAGCACGCTGGTGCTCTCTCCGTAGAAATTCTCCTCGTAAACGTTCGACCAGGCTGCCAGCTTGGCGAGATTGAAGTAGGCGTTCATGGGCTGCATCGGATCAAATGTCCAGGTTATGAGGCGGACTTTGCGTTTCAGAGACTCCTTCCTTTGGCCCAGCTTCAGCTTGTATCCCACATCAAAATTCCTGTAGGCAAGCCTCACGGCAAGCATATGGGAGTGCTGAAGCAACACTCCATCCGACTCCATACCGAGTATACTCGCGACGAATCCTATCATCTCGCCCAAGCTGTTATAGGCACCCAGGGTGACACCCCCGTAATGGTCCGCGGCTACGAGCATCGCCGACGGGACTATGTCAATATCCTCGATGGTCCACACTTCACGCTGAATGTCCTCGCAACTCTTGTAATCCGCGAGACTGCGAAACGGACTAATCGTGACCTTGATCTCGTCTCTTCTCTTCCGCCGCACGGCCGGAGTCATCGTTTTCCCCCCTTGGGATTCGGCGTCGCGCCATAAATCAGCGCCTTCTGACGCCTGGTCATGAACTGGCTCAGTTCGGAAGCTCCTGCCTTGAGGATTTCCGCCGGCGCACGCCCGGCCTTCAATTGAGTCAGCACGCGCTCGTTGCCCAGGAGCCGAAGAACCTTGTCAATCTCGAACTCTTCGGGATACATCCTATGGAGAGCGGAGATGAGAGTCATGCCGAGCAATACCGCATCGAGTTTTTCGGGACTGGTCAGGATGAGCTGCACGCCACCGCATTTTACTCCCTGGTTTGTGCTGGCACTGGGCGTAAAGTAAATTGGGATGTACTTGATGCCCGGGACCCGAGCCGCGTCGAGCACAGCCACAAGGCGGCGCGGTTCAACCCAGGGAGCTCCGACGACCTCGAATGGCCGGTCTGTGCCGCGTCCGACAGACACGTTGGTGGCCTCAAGCAGACAGACACCAGGGTATAGAATTGCCTCGAGTTCGTTCCTCATATTCGGAGAGGGATTTA
>DASQID010000170.1:0-9473 GCA_035631775.1 Acidobacteriota bacterium | reverse complement strand
GGAACAACGAACTGCGTGGTGTGTCGGACTCAGTACCCGGAAGGGACTATGTCCTTTCCATCTATCTTCCCGAAAACATGGTGGTTAGTGGTGCAAGGGCAACCGTCGGTGGAGACCGGGAGATTGAGGCGCACAAGGAGATCCAGGGGAATCTACTGCAGGTGGGCTTTCAAGGTCAGTCCGAACTGGTCCACTGGCGGGTCGGGTTCAGCACAAAATCGAAGTCATAAAACTCAATTATCCGAAATCGCACTTCGATTTTCGCCTTTTGCGTTGCCGTCTCGGTCTAATCCATTGCTCTCAAGGATGTTACCGCACTCCTCCGCGGATCTGCTCGCCCCTATCCTCATATCGCATAAGGAACAAAAGGTATGCGGCCACGATCGGGGCCGCAACTTGATCGTTGTTCCGCGTCCGAGCCCACTTGAAGATGTGTGGTCGAGGTACGTATTACTACCCACGGCCAAATATGTATTTCACCCGATTGACCGGACGAAATCGCAGGTAGTGTAATAGGGCACGATCAAATGTGTCGAACGTCGTCGGCGTTTTACCGGCCGGCGACGGGACTGAGATATCACATCATGGCACTGATGCGGCAATTCGCCACCAGACTGGTGACGATTCTCCTGTTCGGCGGTTCAGTCCTGTTCCTGCCGCTCTCACACTTGTCGGCCCGGCCGCCGCTGTGTGCCAAAGGTCGCTCGACAGCAGGGATGGACTCCTGTCCCATGTGCCGCAATGCCGGGCCTGGCCACGAGTGCAGCTGCTGCGATCATGGGAACTGCACCTGCCGGATGTCCTCCAGCGGGCAGGATGAAGTCGTTCCCGGCGCCGCACGACCCGGAGTCCTGTGTGCCATAGACGGCTTTCCGGTGATTTTGGAATCTGCTCCTTTGCTCTTGCGGGCAATCCCTTCTACACGCGATGCCTACTTGCGGATTCTGACGCCTCCTCCCAAAGCCTGATCTTCGGACGAGACTCAGGTCTTCCGTTCATCAAGATTCTCAAATTGCGGGTGACCCGAAGGTCGCCTTAAGTGAGGAGGGGTGTCATGCATCGACTGCGATCGATCTATTTTTCCGCAGCTTCATATCGGAAAATCAGATCCGACAGGCTTCGCTTGTGTATCTTGCTTGCCGTTCTTTTCAGTTTGAATCCGGCCGTTCAGGCGCGCTCTGTGTCGGGTCGCATAATGGGGGTATTGAAGGATCAGAAGGGGGCTGTGCTGCAAGGAGGAGTAGTCGAGATCAGAAACCTGGAATCGGGGCTCATGAAGTCGACGGTCACCAACCAGGAAGGACGGTATGTGTTGGAATTGCTGCCGCCTGGCCGCTACCGGGCGTCGGCATCGTTTTTCGGATTCGAGACCTCCGTCCGGGAGGACGTACGTGTGACTGCGGAGCAGGATGAAGTCGTCGATTTTGTACTGAGCATAGCGCGGAAAGAGACCCTGGTCGTAGTAACGGCACCGACGATGAGCAAGCCGCTGGTTGTCGAAACCGATCCGCGTGCTCCGCGGCAGCCCATCCCCGCCCATGATGGCGCCGACTACCTCAAGGCTATCCCGGGTTTCTCGGTGATCCGGAAGGGTGGGACCGATGGTGATCCGATCTTGCGGGGAATGGCCGGCTCACGCCTGAACATCCTGCTCGACGGCCAGCAGATTCTTGGAGGCTGTGGCGGGCGCATGGATCCGCCTACCGCGTACGTCTATCCCTCCGCCTACGACCGAATTACCGTGTTGAAGGGACCGCAGACGGTGCAGTATGGCCCAAATGCGTCCGCGGGCACAGTTCTGTTTGAGCGCGACAGGAGGCGTGCCGAGCGGTGGGGCATTTTTCTTAACAGCGCCCTCACCGTGGGCAGCTACGGACGCCACGACGAAATGATCGACGCGCGCGCGGCCCTTCCGAACGGCTATGTGCAGACGGTCGCCACCCGCTCCCATACCGACGATTATCGGGACGGCAATGGCACTGCAGTTCATTCCTTCTACACACGCTGGAGCGCCAATGCCGAATTGGGCTGGACCCCGAGCAGCGATACCTACCTGGAAATGTCGGCAGCGAAAAGCGACGGCCAGGCGGCATATGCCGATCGGACGATGGATGGTTCCAAGTTCGCGCGTGAAAACATGGCCGTACGATTCGACAAGCGGCACATTTCGTCACTCTTGGATCGCGTAGAGGCATCGTGGTACTACAACTACATCGATCACGTCATGGACAACTTCAGTCTCCGCACCCCTGGATCCATGTATTCGGCAATGAATCCCGATCGCATCACCGCGGGGGGACGTGCAGCCGTAACGCTGGTGCCGGGCAAAAAAACAACGGTTGACGTCGGACTCGACACCCAACGCAACGTTCACCGAAGCCGCGGCTCAATGGGCGCAATGTCAGCAAGCCTGGCGACGATGATGTATCAGTCCGCCCCACGGGCCGAGGATATGCGGTTCAACCAACTCGGGTTGTTCGCGGAGGCCACCCGGATCCTGACACGGCGCAGCCGTCTTATCGGCGGATTCCGCAACGATTGGCAGAAGGCCGTTGACAGCAGGATGTGCGTGAACGCATCGATGTGTCCCGGCAGCTCACCGCTAAAGAACAACACCATGGGTGCCACCGATCGCAAGACCCTGTGGAGCGGATTCGGCCGATATGAGCTTGATGTAAAGGGCGGCTCAGGTACGCTCTATGCCGGTCTGGGACACACAGAACGCTTCCCGGACTATTGGGAAAGGTTGAAACAGGATCCTATTACCCTCAGGAGTGCTTTTCTGACTACCCGACCTGAAAAAACCAGCCAGATGGACGTGGGAATGCTCTGGAGATCCGACACCTGGATGGGTTCAGTGTCCGGCTTTTACGGCAAGGTACACGACTATATCTTGATCAGATGGATGCCAACCCCGACCCTGACGCGCAACATCGACGCCACGATCATGGGTGCCGAAGCGGATATGGCCAAGACGATCGTAAGGGACCTGAAAGCAGAGGCAACGCTTGCGTATGTGCGTGCCAACAATGAGACCGATCGTAAGCCTCTTGCCCAGCAACCGCCGCTCGAAGGAACTGTGGGAATGACCTACGACAACCACGTCTTCACCATTGGCGCCCTGGCCCGGCTGGTGGGGGCACAGAATCGCATTGATGTCGGCTCAGGCAACATTGTCGCCAATGGCATGGACATCGGCCGCACCGCCGGTTTCGGCGTGTTCTCGCTCAACGGAGGCTGTCGTCTCAAGGGGTTCCTGCTGATCACCGGCGGGGTCGACAATCTGCTGGATAAGGCCTATGCCGAACATCTCAGCAAATCCGGCGCGGCAGTACCGGGCTTTCTGCAGATGTTTCGCATTAACGAGCCGGGGCGCACCTTCTGGCTCAAGGCAAACATCAACGTGGATTGATGGATGCTCCAAAATCTGCCACGAATCTCACTGTGCAACTAAGACGCGCGCCTTCGCGTCTTGGGATGGCTCTTAATAAGCCACCGCCAAGACGCAAAGGCGCCAAGTGAATTTCCCGAACTTGATTGCTCCTGTAGTTGTGAGATTTGTGGCCGAATTTTGTCGCTCAAAGCGGGAGACGCCAGCGGGTCGCATCTCTGGGAAATTTCTTCCAGGCTAGAACAGTCCGAGGCTGGAACACGAACATTCCGGGTGTCTTTTCGTAATCCTCGGGCTTCCACCCATATCCATATTTCACTTTCGAGGCTTCGGCCAGCCGTTTGCCAAGGACTTGGCCCGGGGCACGCAGTTCGCGTGATTCACCGTGCAGGATGACCACATCCTTGCCGCTCTCCAGGTGAATGCACGTTGCAGGGCTCGATGCCAGGTTGCGGTTGCGTCTCGTCTTCGGGCTGCCGCCGAAGTAGAGCCGATTGTCCATCCAGATCCCATCCACCGGAGTCGCATGGGGGTGGCCGTCCGGGCTGACCGTAGTGACCCAGTAACAACTGGCGGAGGCCATGCGCTCGTCCACGTGCGACCAGGGCAGCAGTCCCTTTGCATCCCTGGGTACGCCATATTCCGCAGGCATGACGGGCCGTTGCGCGATAGGCGCAGTTTCCTTCGCGACGTTTGTCTTCCTCCGCTCGCGCTTTGACATTTTTGCTTCTCCAACTATCTCTCTTCGATTGTGAGGAAGCGGTCGGCCTGGACGTTTTCCAGGCGCTGCCGTATCCCCGACGGCCAGTCGATGCTTATGGTCTTTATCACCGACTCGTTTCCGAGGCCAAAGTGGACAACCCTGTCGCTCGAGGAGCCGTAGCCGACCGAAGTGGTAACGCGATTCCACTGGTCGCCTGATTCCGTAACGATGTGAATCCACGCGCCGATTCCGTCCCGGTTGCTCTTTGTGCCGACGAGTCGGAGTTGAATCCAATGTCCCGACTGGTCTGTGATATTTCTGAGAACAACCGGGTTTTCATTAAGCCGGGTCACAGCGACATCAATCCTGCCGTCACGATCCAGATCGCCGAACGCGGCGCCACGGTGAAAGGCTGCGCCCGGCAAGGTTTCCATGCGGAATGTGCCGTCGCCGCGGTTCGTGAATACGGTGTTGGGCTGGCGTGATTTCCGGCTTGAGATCATCTCGGCGTTGTCGATGACGTTTCCATTGGCCGTGAAGATATCCTTGAGACCGTCGTTGTTGAAGTCAAAGATGCCGGTACTCCAACCGCTCCACGGAACGCTTCCTGCAGCGATTCTGCTGGGTATTGACAGGTCGATGAATCCCCCTTCCGGCAGGTTTCGAAAGAGCGGGAATGTCTCATTGGACAGGGCCGTAACAAAAATATCTTCCCGCCCGTCATTGTCGTAGTCGCGGAAATCGGCGCCCATCGATGAGAGGGCGCGGGCGTCTCCGTTGTAAGCAATCCATGCCGGCACGCCGACCTCGCGAAATTTTCCTGAACCTTCATTGTGAAACAGGAAATTTGGGACGGTATCATTGGCAACGAAGATATCCATTCTCCCGTCCAGATCATAATCGCCGATTGCGACTCCCATTCCCTTGCCCCGATATTGAGCAATGCCTGATTCGATCGAGACGTCGCGGAAGGTGCCGTTCCTCTGGTTGTGATAGAGAGCATTGGGCAGTGGCTGAAAATGCTGCGGGTGGCAGTAGCCCCTCATACCCGGTCTCTGAACCCCGCAGTTGAGTTCGTGCGCAGGGTCCCAGACCAGGTAGCGGACTACGAAGAGATCGAGCCAGCCATCGTTGTCGTAGTCCAGCCACGCGGCGGCCACCGCCCAACTTCCGTCGCCGCCCACACCTGCGCGGGCGGTCACGTCTTCGAAAGTGCCGTCGCCGCGGTTCCGGTAAAGCGCATTCGAACGGACGCCCGTCACGAACAAGTCCACCCAACCATCGTTATCATAGTCGGCAGCTGCAACGCCCATCGAGTAGCCCCGGCCGGCGATTCCTGCTTTGGCAGTCACGTCTTCGAAAGTGCCGTCCCGGTTGTTGTGAAATAGCCTGTTGGAAAAGCCCGCATCGGTTTTTTCAAGGCCGGGCAGGGAGGCACCATTGGCGATGAAGATGTCGGGCCACCCGTCGTTGTCGTAGTCGAAAATGGCGATGCCGGCGATCATAGTTTCAACCAGGTATTTTCGCCCGGTTGCGCCGTTATTCACGATCATGTCGAGCGGGCGGCTCTCGAAGCGCAACGGTTGCGGCTCTCGGCGAGCCTTCGTGCCCGGAGACTTACCGAGCGAGTTGGTGACCCTTTCAAGCTCTTCCTTTGCACCAGCATTTCGAAGAGCTGCGAGGCTCTCCTCCGTTCTGCCGTGCCTGAACAGAAACATGCCATAGGCTTGAAGAGCCGACTTTTCGCCTGCCCGGATTGACTCCTTGAAGTCCTGCTCCGCTTCGGCGTCTCTGCCCATCGCCTCCAGCGTCAGGGCCATACCATAAAAAGTCCGCCCTTTCTCGCTCGCATTTTGCAGAGCCTTGTCAAATGCTGCCAGCGAGTCTTCATACCGGTTGAGGGTGTAGTACACGCGTCCAAGATAGTAGCAGGCGTTTTCCTCCTTGGGATCGATGGCACAAGCTTGGCGGAACGGTTCCTCGGCGCGCTGGAATCTCTCCTCGGCCGTGTAAACCATCCCCAGAAATTTATGCGCGCGCGCGTTGGATGGTTCCTCGCGGATGGCCTGCAGGAACTCCTTTTCCGCTGTCGTAAAGTCGCGCCTGCGAAAGGCCTCCTGTCCTCGTTCAAGGGCGGTGTCGGCTGACAACAGGCCGATTGCCAGCAACAACCAGAGTTGCATCAAGGCCATCATGTGGGCAGGGTATCACATCTCGCGGGACGCGGTCTGCGCAGTATGAATCTCCGCCTCCAAAGCGGCAACTTCAGGAAGCCCTCCGGGCGGCAACTCAATCTGAACCAAGCTAAAATACTCTCACGGGATTCGTTAAGAAGAAATCACTCAAGAATCAAGAGTGTTTTGCATTACGATAGATTGTAAAGGTTCTTGGCGCCCTTGCGTCTCAGCCGTGGTTTTTAAAAAGGCAAAGGAGCCGAGAAAATTCCTCACATGAGAATAGGAATTGCATTCCTATGTTTGTGGGTCCCACGGCTTGGGTTGACGTCACTGCTTCTTATGCCCTTCTCCTATGTCGCTCACGCGCAAGAGGACGCCTCCCGCGCGGACGTCGCCAACCTCCGGAAACAGTTTCGGAATCCCCCGGACGACTGCCGGATCATGATGCGCTGGTGGTGGTTCGGATCCGCGGTGACAAAACCGGAGCTTGAGCGCGAGATGCGGCTGATGAAGGAGGGGGGAATCGGCGGCTTCGAGGTGCAGCCGGTATATCCCGTGGCGCTCGATGACGCGGCTACGGGCATAAGAAACCTCCCCTTTCTCTCCGATGAATTCATCGACGCGCTGCGGTTTACCTCGGAAAAGGCGCGCGTATTGGGGCTGCGCATGGACCTTACGCTTGGCAGTGGCTGGCCATACGGTGGGCCGCAGGTTTCGGTCAGCCTTGCTGCCGGGAAGCTGCGCTGCGTGCGCGTAAAGGTGACAGGGGGCTCGCAGCGCGTCCCGACGCCGGACGTTGGCGCGGGAGAAAGGTTACTTGCGGTGTTTATGGTTCGCTCCGAAGGACGGTCCATTGTTCCCGAGACCCAACGCGAGATCACCGATATCCGGGACGGCGCAGTCCGGCTGCCAGCCGGTCTTGTAGGAGACCGCGAAATCTTCTTCTTCATCTCCAGCCGCACGGGACAAATGGTGAAGCGGCCCGCCATTGGGGCTGAAGGCTTTGTACTCGATCACTATGACCGCGCCTCGATTGACAATTACCTGAAGAAGGTCGGAGGCAGGCTGATGCAGGCCTTCGACTCGCATCCTCCTCATGCAATCTTCTGCGACAGCCTGGAGGTGTACGACAGCGACTGGACCGGCGGTCTTCTGGAGGAGTTCCGGAATCGACGGGGCTATGACCTGAAGCCCTACTTGCCTGCCCTCGTCGCCGACATCGGCCCCCAGACTGCGGCCATCAGACACGACTGGGGGAAAACGCTGACGGAATTGCTCAACGAATATTTTATCGCGCCGGTGCGCGACTGGGCCCGGCAGAACCACACTCTCTTCCGCCTGCAGGGATATGGAACTCCTCCGGCAACGCTGTCGAGCAATGTCTACCCGGATCTCCCCGAGGGCGAAGGCGCGCAGTGGAAGTCACTGTGTGCCTCGCGCTGGGCCTCTTCGGCAAATCACATATATGGACGTCCGGTCACCTCGTCCGAGACCTGGACTTGGCTGCACTCGCCCTCTTTCCGGGCGACGCCGCTTGATGTGAAGGCCGAGGCAGATCTCCACTTTTTGCAGGGAATCAACCAGCTGATCGGCCATGGCTGGCCCTACACAGCGGAGGGTGTCGAGTATCCCGGCTGGCGGTTTTACGCTGCCGGGGTGTTCAACGATAAGAATCCCTGGTGGATCGTGATGCCGGATCTCTCACTTTACCTGCAACGTATCAGCTTTCTGATGCGACAGGGCCGGCCGGTAAGCGACGTTGCGCTCTATCTGCCCAACAGTGATGCGTGGGCAAGTTTCACAAACGGGCGCGTAAACATAATCGAATCTCTGCGACAGCGGATAGGGCCGGACGTTATCTCGAGAGTGCTCGAATCGGGCTTTGACCTCGACTTCTTCGACGACGATGCTTTGAGGCAGGTTGGCCGGATCGAAGCGGGCGCACTGATGCTCGGCGAGGGAAGATACAAAATCGTTATCTTGCCCAATGTGGAGAGAATCCCGTTCGACACCCTAAAAAAGCTGGACGAATTTGCCCGCGCCGGAGGCGTATTGATCGCGACGCGCCGGGTGCCCAATCTCGCGCCGGGACGCATGGAGACTGCGGCGGAACGAGAACAGATCCGCGAGATTTCCCGGCGCCTTTTTGAAGGGCCCTCGGCGCCGGCGCGCTTCGTCGAGGATGAAAACCGCCAGCTGGCGGGCAGGCTGACTGACTCCGTCCAGCCGCACGTGTCGTTCTCTCCAGCAGCACCGGAAGTCGGGTTCGTTCATCGCAGCACGGGAGGAACCGAGATCTACTTCATCGTCAACACCGCAAACGTCCCGATTCGGACGAAGGCCACATTCCGTGTGCGGGAATTGAAACCGGAATGGTGGAATCCGCTCACGGGAACAACGCTAGCTGCAGACGTCGAGGAGCAGACAGACCGGGGTAGCTCCGTACAGCTCAACATGGAGCCTTACGGTTCCCGCGTCCTGGTATTTTCGAAAGGCACTCTGCCATCATCCCGAACACAGAGTACGGCAGCGGTGCCTGAACCACTGGATCTGAGCACCGGGTGGCGGGTTTCATTCGCATCTGGCGCGACGCTCACGATGGACCGCCTGCGTTCCTGGACAGAGAATGTGGACACCCGGTACTTCTCGGGATTGGCTACTTACCAGAAAAATGTGGTGGTGCCGGAAGGCATGCTCCGGGACGGAATGGTCGTAAAACTGGATTTCGGTGAGGGCCGGCCTGTTTCGGGACAGCATCCCGATTCACACACGCAGGCCTGGATTAATGCCCCTGTGCGTGAAGCGGCAGTGATCTATGTCAATGAACGCCGGGCAGGATCCGTATGGTGCCCGCCCTACTCGATCGACGTGACAGACTTGCTTCATCGCGGCAACAACTCGCTGCGGGTCGTGGTGGGCAACCTGGCCATCAACTACATGGCAGGCCGCGCTCTACCTGATTATCGGCTGCTCAACCTCCGTTACGGTGTGCGCTTCGAGCCGCAGGACATGAAGGACCTGCAGCCCGTGCCGGCGGGTCTGTTCGGGCCGATTCGGCTGATTCCAGTCACCGTCAAAGAGGAGCAACGATGAAAAATGATTCACCTATCTGCCACGAATTATACGGAGCGGCATAGCCGCAACCAAATTGGGTCCCGCGTTCCTTCGCGCCTTTGCGGTGGCTCTTTAAAAAGCCACCGCA
>DASQID010000169.1:0-5567 GCA_035631775.1 Acidobacteriota bacterium | reverse complement strand
CCGTCGCAAGCGGCTCCCATATCCGACGCATCCGAGCCTGCCATAAGGCGGACCAGCTCCGCCGCGTGCACCTGGTTAGGATCAGGATGGCACCCGCCGAAATCCTCGAGCGGTGTCCCATGAATCACTGTCCCATCGGGCGCACCCAGGCAGTTTTGAAAAATGTGCCGCGCGTAAGGACCAGTGACCCCGTGCATTGCGTCGAAGGTCAATCGGAATCCACCTTGAAAGAGGTTGCGCAATGCCTCGAAATCGAAGAGTTCCTGCATGACCTCCGTGTAATCCTGCAGGGGATCCATGACTGTTATGCGGCACTCCCCAACAACGGTGGTCCCTTCCTTCTCGATGTCGAGGTCGTTGGCGGCAAGCCGCTGGTACTTCGAGATCCTGAGGGTGTGCGCGTAGATGCGCTCCGTGACCGACTCGGGAGCCGGACCACCCGTCCGGATGTTGTACTTGATGCCGAAATCCGCGTCGATTCCGCCGGGATTGTGACTGGCGGTCAGGAGCAGGCCTCCAAGCGCCGCCCGGCGCCGGATTACGGCGGACATTGCCGGAGTGGAAAGGATTCCTCCGCGTCCCACGAGCACGTGTCCGAAGCCGTTGGCGGCGGCCATCTTCAGAATCGTCTGGATTGCCGCACGGTTGTGGTAGCGCCCGTCCCCACCAACCGCGAGGGTCTCATTCTTGAAATCAGTTCCTCCCTCCTCACGCACCGCGTCGAAGACGGACTGGACGAAGTTCTCCAGATAGTGTGGCTGCAGAAAAACGCGTGTCTTCTTCCTCAGCCCGGATGTGCCCGGGCGCTGATCGGAAAACGGTGATGTGGCAAGGGTCTCGAGTGTCGTTTGCGGCATACTCAAGGCACAATAATATATGGAGGCCCGGTTTGACAAGGCCACAACAGGGCCATGGGTCGCGCTTTTCATGAGCGCTTTTCGGGGGGGATCAATTCTCCGACAACGAACCAGTATGAAGCCAGTCCGGCCAGAAGTACAGCTGCCGCCAGTGCAAAGCCGGGAAAATACGATCCCGTTCGACTGATCAGGAGGCCCGTAAGCAGCGGCGCCAGGATCCCGGCAATGTTTCCGGCGAAATTCTCAATGCCTGTCCATAATCCCACATCCTCGGCAGGCGCGCAACATTGCAGGATCACCAGGAGATTGCCTGTGGCCAGGCCGACAAAGGAACCGCCGATGATCAGCGCAACCGCCATCCCGGCCGTATCGACACGAGCCGCGGGTATCAGCAGCAATCCGGTGGCAAAGGCTACAGTCACGATGCCCTTCCTTGTGCGTGTCTCATCGAAACCCAGGTGGACAAGCCTGTCTGCAATCCACCCCCCAATCGGCTCGCTGACCCCAAAGACGAAAAACGGCAGCGAGGCGTAGAAACCGGCCCTCAAAACCGTCAAATGTCGTACCGTCACGAGGTAGTCGGGGAGCCAGGTCACCAGCAAATACCAGTAATAGTCAAAGCAGAAGAAACCAAGGCAAATGCCAACCAGGTTGCGGTTACGGACAAGAGCCGCCAGCGAATGCCAGTCCACCCTTGGGATTTTCGAAGGATGATTCGTTCCACCTCCGCCTAATCGAGCCGGCGTTAGGATTAGCCAGGGGATCAACCAGAGGAGGGCGGTGAATCCAACAAGCGCAAACGTCGTCCGCCAGCCGTAATGAACCAGCAGCCAGGGAATCAGCAAGCCCTCAAGAACAAGCCCGGTCCGGGTGCCGAAGTCAAACAGGCCTGAGGGGAAGCCTCGGTCCTGCGGGGCGAACATCAGGCTGACGATCTTGTTGCCGCCCGGAAGATAAATGGACTCACCGATACCCAGCAGGATCCGGAAGGCAATCAGGACCGCAAGACTCCCGGCAAATCCGGTGATTCCCTGTGCGAGGGACCAGAGTGCGAAAGCCCCTGCGTAGAGCCATCTCAAGTTGAACCGATCAGCGCACCAGCCGATGGGCACCTGCATCAGCGCATAGGACCAAAAAAACGCGGAGAGAAGCAGACCTTTTGTCGCCGGACCCAGATGAAGATCGGCGGAGATCAACGGAAGGGCAATGGAAATAGTCGCACGGTCAAAATAGTTGATCATCGAGGCGATAAAAAGCAGCCCGACAATCCACCATCGCCGAGCGTTGGCCACTTGCAGGATTGAGGCTGCTGGAATTTCAGGAACAAGCACACGCCGGCCGCTTCCCATCGCGCTCATGACTCCTCTAGAAATGCGGCGAGCATAACCCAGGATGCCCAAGAATGGAAAGAAGCAAGGAACGGCCTGACCACCGGTCGTGATCTTTGAGATTCTTGGCGTCCTTTGCGCCTTGGCGGTGAGCTTTTAAAAACATACCGCCAAGACGCGAAGAACGATAAGAGTGGTTCCAAGTGAAAAATGACCAGCTTCTATGAAAAGAGTGAGCGGCTCCCGCGAAACCCGCGCTCCAGGGAAAGCAGAAACTCCTTTATGGCGATCCCCCCCCCATAGCCCGTGAGCTTTCCACTGCTTCCTATGACCCTGTGGCACGGCACTACGATAGGAAGCGGATTTCGCCCATTGGCCGCCCCCACTGCCCTCGTGGCACTAGGATGGCTGAGCCTTCTCGCGATTTCCGCATAGCTCACGGTTTCACCGTACGGGATTTTGAGCAATTCCTGCCAAACCGACTTCTGGAATGCAGTGCCGTCGGGCTCCAGAGGGAGGTCAAAAGTCCTGAGTTTTCCTTCGAAGTATGCGTCGCGCTGACGGGTAACCTCAGTAAGATGGTGGTCGGAATACTGCCATTCCGACTTCGGCGTGGATGGGCCTTGGGGAGTTTCGAAATGGATCCACTTCAGAGCGTCGCTGCTCCCGGCGAGTAGAAGGCGACCTACAGGGCTCTGCTCATAGGTGTAATAGATCGCTTGCATATCCTAGCGAGCCTCTTCGAATTCACCACTGGTGCGGTTCTTGTGCACATTGTTCCAATGAAAGCAACGGCCATTCATGGCGATATAGACCCCTCGCGGTAGTGTCTGAACAAATGCCAGTGCGCTCCCGAGGTTGAACAGGCCGTCGGAACTGCCGAATTTGTAGGGAATCATTGCTCCAGTCAGAACCACGGTCTTCTCTTTCAGTGCTTCTCCGAGCACTCGGGCCGTTATCTCCATCGTGTCGGTTCCATGGGTGATTACAATGTACTGTTCGCTGCACTTGAGACAGTTTTCGAGGATGATCTGGCGGTCCGAATCGGTCATTTCCAGGCTGTCGATCATCATCAACGTTCGAACCTCGACTCTGACTTTGCAGCGTCCCAGTCCGAGCATCTCGTTCACATGAGTGTCTTTGAAGTATAGTTTTCCCTCGAGCTCGTCGTACTCCTTGTCAAAGGTTCCGCCGGTCACGAAAATCCGAATGGTCATGGCTGACACGCCCGCAGAATGATTGGTGCCGCTCCCTGGCGCCGCTTGACGCCGATCATGTATGGTACTATTTCCCGCTATGTTTTCGGATCATGAATCGTCATCCAATAATCCCTCTATTCAGATAGAACTATGCGATTCCCAACACCAGGACTGGCAGTATATCTATTGGCGGCATCGTTGTGTGCCGTCTCTTTGAGCCTCACTGCTGCACCGGCCAAGGCACGCAAGCCTGCCGAATACAAGCTCAGTGGACCGGACAAAGCCTGGGTAGCCAAAACAATGAAGCGGCTCTCCCTACACGACAGGATTGCCCAGCTCATTCAAGTCCGCGTCCAGGGAAAGTTCCTGAATCGCAACAGCCCTGATTTCCTCAAGATCAAGGAGGAGGTCCAGCGCAACCACGTGGGGGGCGTTGTCCTCTTCGCAGGCAATGTGTATGAGTCTGCACTGCTGCTCAACGAGTTGCAGTCACTTTCGAAGCTCCCTCTCGTGGTCTCCGCAGATTTCGAGCGCGGCGCTTCCTTCCGTATCTCCGACACAACCTCGTTTCCGTGGACAATGGCCATAGGGGCCGCTGGATCTGAGGAACTGGCCTATACGGAAGGAGCAATCACAGCGCAGGAGGCCCGCGCATTGGGTGTGCATTGGATATTCGCCCCGGTGATGGACGTCAACAACAATCCGGACAATCCGGTGATCAACATCCGCTCTTACGGGGAGGATCCCCAGCTTGTAGCCCGCCTTGGGGCGGCCTTCATCCGAGGCGCCCACGACAAAGGGGTCCTGACCACTGCCAAGCATTTTCCCGGACACGGCGATACGGCGACCGACACGCACATAGGTCTCGCGGTCATCCCCTCCGACCTGGCGCGCTTGAACTCTATTGAGTTCGTCCCATTCAGGAGTGCCATCGCGGCCGGCGTCGACTCCATCATGACCGCTCACATTGCCGTCCCCAAGGTTACAGACGACTCCGGGCTGCCCGCAACGCTCTCGCACAAAATCCTGACCGGCTTGCTGCGTGATTTGTTGCACTTCCAGGGGCTGATCGCCACGGACGCCCTCGAGATGGGAGGCATAACAAGCCGGTTCTGGGGCGGACTCGCAGCGGTTCGAGCGGTTCAGGCCGGCGCGGATGTGCTTCTTCTGCCATCCGATACCAACGTGGCGATCAGCGAAATCGAACGGGCGGTCCGGAGGGGTGATATTTCGGAGGAACTCATCAATCGCTCAGTGGAAAAGATGCTGTCCGCCAAGACCCGGCTGGGGTTGCATCTGAATCGGACCGTTGCCATCAACAGGATCGGAGACCTGGTGGACGCGCCGGAAAACCGTCATGCCGCGGAAACAATGGCAGATCGCAGCATCACATTACTCAGGGATGACCGACACCTCCTCCCAATCGATCCCCGCCATGCGCCTAAAATCTACAGCGTCGTCCTCTCCTCCGACCTCGAACCCTCGCCGGGCGCGGTCTTTCAGGCCGAACTGCGTCGGCGCTTTCTTACTGCCCGAACTGCATCGGCTGATCCCCGGATGCCGGATGAACTGGCGTCGAACATCGTGAAAGCCGCAGCCGAATCGGACGTCATTGTCCTATCCACGCTGGTCCGGGTGATCTCCGGCAAAGGAAACGTTGCCCTGCCCGACAATCAGAAGCGCCTTGTCGAAAACCTGCTGGCAGCGGGAAGGCCGGTAATTTGGCTGTCCTTTGGAAATCCTTATGTGCTTGGGCTATTCCCCCAGATTCAAACCTATCTCTGCACCTTCAGCTACTCGGACGTGTCGCAAGTTGCCGCGGCAAAGGCTCTGGCAGGAGACATTCCGATCTCTGGGAAAATGCCGGTTTCCATCCCGGGACAGTCGAAGGTCGGAGATGGCCTGCAAGTGCCTATGCTGGATATGACGCTCAATCAAGTCGCACCACCCCAGCTGGGCCTGCCGGACAGTGCTTTTGAAGAAACCAAAAAACTTCTCGCCGGATTTGTGGAGACCAAGGCGTTTCCAGGTGCCTCGTTGGTTGTCGGTTACCGGGGCTCGATTGTGCTGAGTGACGGTGAAGGCAGGCTGGATTATTCCGCTGCATCCGGCAAAGTAACGGAAAACACCATCTATGATTTAGCTTCCGTTTCCAAAGCCGTAGGAACGACAACGGCGGCGAT
>DASQID010000168.1:0-17637 GCA_035631775.1 Acidobacteriota bacterium | reverse complement strand
AACATGACGCAGCCTGGCTTTCTGAACGTAATCAGCCCCCCCCACGATTTCCGCCTTGCGGATCGGGTCGAGGGTGGACGCAGTTTGTCAGGTTCGACGGACCTCCTCGATGACTTGTTGAATTGAAGCTTCTTGCGTTCCCGAGAAGTAAACATTCATGATGTACTGAGCGACCATCCGTTGAGTATTGAAGAAGGAGCCGTTCAGCGCGATCGACAGGCGCATGACCTCAGCGTATGCATCCTTGCGCCCATAGAACATAGGCAGAATGATGTTCTCGAGCTTGTGGTAGAGGGATGTCATCTCTTCGGCCGGGGTATCCGGGATTTCCTCCTCACCGATATCCCAGCCGGTCGCTCCTTCCACATGACCTTCTCGCCACCAGCCGTCTGGAACGCTCAAGCTTGGGACTCCATTGAGAGCGGCCTTCATCCCGCTTGTGCCGGAAGCTTCAAAAGGTCTCTGCGGGGTGTTCAACCACAGATCCGCTCCGCTTGTGATGAGTTGTCCCCAGCGCATGTCGTAATCCGGAATGTAGACGATGCGGATGATCTCCTTGAGCGCAGCCATCTGCGCGAAGATGTGACGGATTAAATCCTTCCCCGCCTCGTCATGAGGATGCGCTTTGCCAGAGTAGACCACCTGGAAAGGACCAACATGTTGAGCGATCCACTTCAGCCGGTCCGTATTCGAAAATAAGAAATCGGCTCGCTTGTATGTGGCGGCACGTCGCGCGAATCCCATTGTCATGGTTTTTTCATCGAGGCGGACGCCGATGGCCAGCTCGATTTCATCCAACAATGTTCGCTTTGCTTGTGTATGAGCCGCGCGGATTTCCTGAAGGGGAATCCCAATGGCATAGCGCAAGTACAAATTATCACGCCGCCATTCAGGAATGTGCCGGTCAAAGAGTTCCTGGAAGGGAGGAGAGGTCCACGTTGTGGCATGGACGCCGTTTGTGATCGCGTGGATCGGGTAATTCGGGAACATGCTTCGAGATACTTCGCCATGCTTCATCGCAACGCCATTGATATAGTGTGAGCCGCGCAAGCCCAGGAACGTCATGTTGAGAGTGTTTTCGGTGAAACCGCCGATTTTTTCCAGCAAGGCTACTCGCTCATCGCCGAGGACGCGGCGAACCAAATCCCTCGGGAATTGATCGTGGCCGGCAGGCACGGGCGTGTGAGTCGTGAAAACGCACTTTCTTCGCAAGAAATCGAAACCCTCCGGTGTCACTTCCTTCGACTGTCGTGCGGCCAGATGAGCCTCGAGAAGCGCGAGGGTGAGCAGGGATGCGTGCCCTTCATTCATGTGAAAAGTGACAATATGCCAGCAACCGAGCGCGCTCAGTATCTCCATGCCGCCAATTCCAAGCACGGCTTCCTGGCAAAGGCGATAGTATTCGTCGCCTCCGTAAAGCTGATCCGTGAGTGTTTGGTCGAACGGGCTGTTCTCGGGGAGCGCTGTATCCAATAAAATGACAGGCAGCACGTAGCCGCCGAGCCCTTTGATTGAATACTCCCAGGCTCGGATAATGACTTTCCGCCCCTCGATCACTATCGAAGCCCGAGCATCGCTCGGCTGCAACACTGCTTCGGGATTCCACAGCGCGGGGCTTTCCGTCTGATTCCCGGACTGATCGAGGTGTTGCTGGAAGTAGTCCTTTCGATAGAGGAGGGTAACCCCGACGACGGGCAGGCCCACATCTGCGGCAGACCTCAACATGTCCCCCGCGAGAATCCCGAGACCTCCGGCATAAGTGGGGATTTCGGCCCTCAGCGCAATCTCCATCGAAAAATAGGCCGTCCGCAACGGGTGAGTAGGCAATGTCACTGTTCCTCCGAATCTGCTACGGTTGCAGCCAGCCAGTCCTGACCGGGAAACGCCCGCTAGGACGCTTTTTGCGCTTGCGCTAAGCACTCGCTAAGTAGGGAAATGATCTCGCGATTAAATGCTGGAATGTCCGCCGGCTGGCGGCTGCTCACCCAATTCCGGTCGCGCACGACTTCTTTGTCGACCCAGTTTGCGCCGGAGTTGCGGAACTCGTCCTGAATTGTGTGATAGCTGGTGAGTGTGCGGCCCTTCGCGAGCCCCGCCGAAATCAACAGCAATGGACCGTGGCAGATCGCCGCGATGGGTTTGCCTACTTTGTCGATCTCCCGCACAAAATCCTGTGCCTTGGGATCCGCGCGCAGGGCGCCGGCGTTCAAGAGCCCTCCGGGGAGCAGCACTGCGTCGAAGTCGGCGGGATTGACACTATCGAGGGTCGCATCCACGGGGAACTCCTTTGTCTTCTCACCGTGCTTGCTTGCCTGGATTGTCCCCGATTGGGGGGCGATCAGAGTTGTTCGAGCTCCGGCGTCTTCGAGCGTTCTGCGTGGCTCGACAAGCTCGGTTTCCTGAACGCCATTGGTCGCTAAGATCGCGACTCTCAATCCTTCGAGAACTTTTTCTTTCATGATTGCACCTCCCATGCATGGCATCGGCCCGCCTCCGTTCTCTGACGGGTCTGTCCGATCTCATCTTCCGGCTCATTTCAGCGATGGCGCCATTTCCCCTCCGGCAACCCTATGGGTTCTAGCCAACCGCGCCAACCGGGATCAAATAAAGTGGCGATTCTTCGAGAGGGAGAGAGAGCGCCCTCTGAACCTGGTCGTCACGGAATGCCCCGATAGGCACGCCAGCCAAGCCGAGGGCTGTGGCCTGAAGGAGCACATTTTGTGCGGCGTGGCCGGCTTCCAGACACGCGTAGCGCACGCTGCGTTCTTCGCCATATTTTTCGGCAAGCCGGCTGTAAACTGCCGCGATCACAAAGACTGCCGGGGCGCTAAGAACTGATTCCTGGTCGAAAGCTGCTAAATACAATGCACGCCTTATGTCTTTTCCGGAGTGCAATTCGATCTGATGGGTGTGTGGGATGTATTGATAATAGCCCTTTGTTGTCGCCAAGTAGATCTCAAGGCTGTACAGCGCTCCGGCTGACGGAGCGGTGCGAAAACCCTCCGGATTCGCGATCCCCTGAGAGGCCCATAGTAGCTGACCAATTTGTTCCTCGGTTAAAGGATCTTCGGCGAATTCCCGCACGGAACGCCGCCGGGACAAAGTCTCTTCCAATGAGGCTATATCTTTGCGCCGTGGTGGAGGAAGAGAGATTCTCGCAGCTCTCGGCTTTTGCACGTGGGCGATTTGAGACGGTTGTAACAGGTCCGTCGACTCGGGCAACATCTCCGGCTTCACTCCCTTTCAGTGGATAACCAAAATTGCCGTGCCCTTGTATGACCCTCATCACGTCGCCGTGTGACAAACTTCACAAACGCGGATGGCAATTGGGATGGAACATGTTGACGGGCATGATCTGCAGCAGGCATTCTCGAGACTTGCTGTCGTCGGTCATTCCATTAGCTGTACGCCCTCGACGGACCTTGGTCGATTTATTTGACGAGTTCTCGGAATCTTCAGTTGAGTTTCTTCAATACGATAACGGATATCGAAGTTGGAGGTACACGTACGCGCAAGTCGGACTCGCGGCACGTCAATTTGCGGCGCAGTTGACTGCGAACAATATCTGCAAGGGCGACAAGGCCATCCTCTGGTCCGAAAATCGGCCCGAATGGATCGCTGCCTTTTGGGGCTGCGTCCTTGCTGGTGTCATCGTTGTGCCAATCGACTATCGCGCTTCAGCCCGCTTTTTAAAACGCGTTCAAGAGATCGTCGATGCCCGCTTGATCCTTGTTGGAGAGGAAGTTCAATTGCCCCTGGTGGAAGGACAGCCCCCCGTTTGGCGACTCCGAGACCTCGAATGGACCACGAACACAAGTGAAATCCCAACTGCCTCAACCGAGAAAGATGATGTCGTGGAGATTGTGTTCACATCGGGCGCCACCGGGGAGCCGAAAGGTGTGTTGATCACCCATCACAACATCCTCGCGAACCTGGTGTCGCCAGAGCAAGTTATCCTGACCTACCGTAAATGGTTCGCGCCACTGTTTCCAATTCGTTTTCTCTGCCTGATCCCGTTGAGTCACATGTTTGGCCAGATGGTCACGATGTTCATCGTCCCGCTTATTCCGGGTATCGCGGTTTTCATGCATGGGTACAGCCCACATGAAATCGTGCGGCAGATCCGCACCCGACGCGTGTCGGTCCTTGTCGGCGTGCCCAAGATTCTGGAACTATTGCAGAAGCAAATTCTCTTTCAATTTGCAGAAACTAGGCGCCTGCCTCTGGTTCCACCCCACTGGATTGTCCGCTGGTGGCGACATCGGAATGTCCATTCTTTATTTGGTTGGAAGTTCTGGGCTTTTATCGTCGGAGCAGCCCCGCTCGCGAGAGAACTCGAGAAGTTTTGGTCCAGAATCGGGTTCGCAGTTATTCAAGGCTACGGGCTCACCGAGACAGCGCCAGTCGTGACTTTCAACAATCCCTTCGACATCAAGGAGGGGACAGTAGGCAAGCCCGTCGCCGGTGTCGAAGTAAAAATCGCACCAAACGGAGAGATCCTGGTGCGCGGAGAGAGTGTGACATCCGGCTATTACCGGGCTCCAGAGGAAACTGCCTCGGCATTTGAGGATGGATGGTTTCTTACCGGAGATATCGGAATGTTCGATGAGGCCGGCAATTTGACGATTCGTGGGCGCAAGAAGGAAATGATAGTCACGCCGGAGGGGTTGAACGTCTTCCCAGAGGATGTGGAGGGCGTGTTGAATAAGATCCCGGGTGTCCGGGAAGCCGCAGTCGTTGGGCGAGACCGCGTGAGCGCCATTCTGGTAGTTGAAAACGGTATTGACCCGAAGGAAATCATTCGCCGTGCCGACTTACAACTTGAGGATCACCAGAAAATCCGAAACGTCTCAATCTGGCCAGGTGACCGGCTGCCTCGGACCGAAGGGACGCAAAAGCTAAAACATGGCGAAATCCAGGCCTGGGTGGAGAGCGGCGCCTTCGTCGGTGCAGCCTCCAGCCAAGGAGAGATGATTGATCTTCTCCATAAATATGGTCCGGACCGCGGCATCGCCCCGGAGACAACGCTTGACGAACTGGGTCTGAGTTCACTCGACCGTGTTGAACTCATGATCGATCTGGAGCGGCAGTTCGACACCAGCGTCGACGAGACCTTGTTGACCGGCGCTCGCACCGTCTCCGAGCTCGCAGAACTCAGCGGTCCGCCCAGCAAAACAGAATTTCCCGCCTGGAACCGTCTCTGGGCGGCAAGGATTACTCGCATTGTGGCACTCAATGTACTCTGGCTCCCCCTCACTCGGATGATCGCGCATGCCCGGATTTCCGGTCTGGAGCAATTGGCCTCGCTGCGGGGTCCCGTTATCTTTGCACCGAATCATCAGAGTCACCTGGATATGCCCTTGATCCTGTCTGCTCTGCCTCCGCGCTTCCGCCACCGGATCGCTGTGGCGATGTGGAAGGAGTATTTCGACGCCCACTTTTGGCCGGAACGCCATACACGGTTCGAAAGGTTCTGCGATAGCGTTACGTATTGGCTGGTGGCATTGTGCTTCAATGGTTTCCCGGTTCCTCAGACCGAAGCTGGCGCCCGCCAATCGCTGAGATATCTCGGGGACTTGGTTAGCGAAAACTGGTCAATCTTGTACTTTCCGGAAGGAGAACGCACGGAGGCTGGCGAGATTCGCCCTTTCCAACCCGGTGTCGGCTTGATCGCGGGTCGGCTTGGAGTGCCCGTCGTGCCCGTTCGATTGCGGGGTGTAGAAAAGGTGCTCCATCGGCATGCGCGCTGGCCGCGGCCGGGCCCCGTGGAAATTGTCTTCGGGACACCGTTGTATTTCAGAGGAGAGGACTACACTGCAATCGCTAGCGAGGTAGAGGAGGCCGTCAAGAAGTTGTGAGTGAAAATGTTAGGTAGTTCAAACCGCCCGAGGTCTTCCAACGATACATCGGAAGGTGGCCAAGGGAGAATCCCTAGACTCCCGGATGTGGTTCAATCCACAGGGTCTGGGAACTCTTTTCCCATCATCCTCTCCATCCCCCGGTGGCTTACTTTTAGCAGAACAGAAATGAATCTGCGGTGATGCCGATCACCGTCGCCTGTGAAGAGCGCTGCCGTGCGACGGTGCGCGTCGAGAGACTTCGTGTCTGGTGAGAGCGAGTGCTGCATTGAGGTCGCGCGCTGAAAAACAGCCCTTGGTTCAAAGCATTTCATTTTAAATCTTTGCGTCGGTGAGCGGGTACCTGTGAAGGATCCCAGCAATGAAAAAGTTGGAGACTCATGGAAAATTATGCAGATCCAAACTGAAGAACGCCATCTAAGCACTCATTCATGAATTTGACCCCGGAATAATTGTCTCGGCGCTCAATTCGATGCGGTAATGCCTTCGATCAACCTCTGCATGCGGCGATAGTGCGAGCCTTTCCAATAAATTCGTTCGCATTCGGGACAAATGTAGAACTCATCGAAATGCTCTCTTGTCTGAGGCAACAGTCGATCGTTGACGAAATCTTTTTCAGTCCGCCGCAGTAAAGCATTGCAGCGTATGCAGCGGCAAAATGGGGCCATCAACGGGATTAGACCGAGGCGATGAACCACCTCAATTAGTTGTGCGCGGGGATCAGTCGCCCGGACAAAGTATCCGCGGGTCACCTTTGCCCGCATCAGTAATCCACGGTCTCTCGTCAATAGAATCCGCATTTGGCCGGTGAGTCGAGCCAGATCTTCGTCTCGATTGTCATTGCGATACAACATATCGAATCCCATCATTCGAAGATACGCTGCAAGCCGGCCCAAATGTGTGTCAGCGACGAACCGCGGTTCAGAAAGTGGCGGGGGTTGAAGATGGATAACCGATGGTATGTCGAGCGACTGATCCGTCGGGTAAACGCATATCCTGTCGCCGTCTTGCACTTGATATGCGAAATCCACAGACTTGCCATTTGCCAGAATCAAATCCACTTCCGTGTGCGGAACACCGAAGGATTCGATCACATCTTTCACCGAGCCGCTGACGGCGAAATTATAAGTTGTGACCTGCATCCTTTTTTCCGGCGACAAAAAATCATTGAGTTGCGCATAAAGCCGAACAAAGGCTCTTTTCATCTTGCTTCTATCTTATTTAGTCTTGCGGCGAAGAGACATTATTGTCGCGGGGTCACAAGTCGAAGAGTATTCTTCTCGCTGCAGCACAATTTCCCCCGCCTTACACATTTCTGCGTTGGGATTTCTCCGGCAGCGCAGGACACAAAAAAGCGGTCACCAGCCAAATTATGTTCTGCGAGTTTGCCCCCTCGACGCTAGAATTCTCCGAACGCGATAAACTCGGGCTCCAAAATTGCCCTGATTACATCTCGCCTGGAAATGATCCCAACGAGTTCGCCTTTCTCTGTGACAGGCACGCGGACGATATGGTGCTTTTCTAAGCTCTTCATCACCTCTTCGATCGATGCGTCAACATCAACATTGATTGGCGGGCCGGTCATCGCCGACCCGGCGGTCAAGTTTTCTAGCCGCTTGCCCTCGTTTAGAACGCGAATGATGTCAGCCTCGGTGATAACCCCGACTACCCTGCCGTCGGGACTGGCCACAGGCATTCCACTGAACTCGTTCTTGACAAGTTGAGATGCGACGTCCCGAAGGGAAGCGTTTGGAGTCGCGGCAATAACGGGTTGCTGCATGATGTCTTTTGCGGTTAGGGACTTCGGCGCAGTTGCGGGTTGCACGGCTATCGAACTTCGACTCATGGCTCCATCCCCCTTTTAGCGGGCGGGCGATTTTCTCGCCCCCACAGCGTCACGCTAGCCATCGAAGGCGTGTATCACAGTGTCTCCCGTCACGGCTGTCCGTGCGCGTAATCACGCCGCCTGCCGAGACAGACCTGATGCAAACCAGAATGTCCCTCCGCGAGGGCAAGTCCCTGTCCAAGTCAATGCTTCGCCTCTTCGGCGCCGGCAAATGCAGTGGCTCTTCCGCCGCGCGCCGGAATGCTCGGCATTGCAATTTCTTCTTTCACCTTTGAACGCATGCCGGGGGCATCGCTTGCCGGAGATGACTCGCTCGAGGCGTCTTCAACGGTGCCGGTTGCGGCAGGAGTAACAGGAGCCGTCGGAGGCCCGATTTGCTGCGCGGCTCGACGAAGCAATTCCGTCACTTCTTCATCCGTAACTTGGGAGAAATCGTCATAGAACTGGCCGATTGCGTAGAAGAATTCCGGCTCCTGAATGCAAATGAGTTCATCTGCTTCCGACCTGAGAAGCTTACAGGTGTGAAATGGCGCAACAGGGACGGCAACGACAATTCGCGCGGGCCGCATCTGCCGCAACGCCCGGATCGCGGCGCGCATGCTCGAGCCGGTCGCAATTCCGTCATCTATCAGCAAAACGGTCTTTCCCTCCACCTGGAGCGGAGACCGGTTGCCCCGATAAACTCGTTCGCGCCGTTCGAGCTCCGTCTCTACGGTTTTCGTTATCTGATCGATTTCTTGTTCAGAAATGTTCAACCCTTCGACCAGGTGCCGATCAAGGACCCTGATGTCCCCGCTCGCAATCGCCCCAAACGCCAGTTCTTCCTGTCCCGGAACACCAAGCTTTCGGGACAGAAAAATATCCAGCGGCGCTTTCAGTGCCATTGCCACTTCAAACGCAACTGGAACACCACCGCGGGGAATTCCGAGGACGATCACATCATTGCGCCCCGCATAACCTCTGAGTTGTTTGGCCAACAGACGGCCAGCCTCCACGCGATTTTGAAAAACCATATCTCCTTCTTTTGATTCGAACGGCTCCTGCGCAACCGGCGCTTGCCCAAAAGAGGCCAGGCTCAGGCCGCTACTGCATGGACTCCATGTGTGACTCTTGCGACCTTCGAGATCTCCGCGAGAGTTTTTGCTACTTTCTTTGCAGGCGCATGGAGTGCGACATCAGCTTGAGCGATCATACCGACGCATCGGCCCATCGAGTCGACCACGGGAAGCCTCCGGACTTGGTGAACCTGCATCAGTTTTTCGCAATCTTCCAACGCATTTTCGGGAGCGCAAACCACAGGATTACAAGTCATGATGTCTGCAATCTTTGTTGTTTCGGCGAGTTTCGCCTCGGCAATAACGCTGCAGCACAGATCACGGTCGGTCACGATGCCTTGCAGCTTGCAGCTCTCGGCGTCGGACACCACCGGAAGTGCTCCGACTCCGCGAACTTTCATCGTTCGGGCGGCGGCCTGTGCTGTATCGGATGGTATGCAATATGCGAGATCTTTCGACATCACCTCTTTTACCAACATTCTGATCTCCTTCCCAGCTCCCTCGGGTGCTACGGGAGAGCTCCCAACGATCTATGTGCAGGAAGTGAAAGCGGAATGCGGTGATTCCGATCACAGATTCCTGATTGTGGAATCGAGACGCATTGGAGGTCACGCTTTTGCGTGACCATTGTCACTCCGATGGTTCTGTTTTCGTCCAAGACATCAACTAACGGCGTGCTGTAGAACTGCACGGTACGCTTTTTGCGCGGCGGACTGTACGAATACTGATATTGAAATCGTTGGCAGTGGGGGGACGGGTTGAGTGAATTCGGCGAAACTTGCAGTGGACCTGACCAGCCTGAGTTTTTGTACCAAGGCGAATGAGAAAGTTTATATCACACAGACCTCTCCCGGACATTCAGCGCGACACGCCCACGGGCCCCTTCGGCGAGCACGTGGCGAGGCAGTGCCAGCCGGCTCAGGCGAATGTTTCTTGAGGAGCCGGGGCTTCCTTTTTCTCCTCGGGCTCCTCGGTAAGAGTGGCTTCGGCGAGCAGCAGGACGCTGGCAACCGAGACTGCGTTTTCAAGAGCGACGCGAACCACTTTGGTGGGGTCGATGATGCCGGCCTCAACCAGATCCAGGTACTCGCAGCGGGCAGCGTCAAAGCCAAAATTTCCTTTTCCCGAACGCATGCGATCGACGACGACGCCGCCGTCAACTGTGGAATTCTCGGCGATCTGGCGGGTGGGGGCTTCCAGGGCGCGGCGGAGGATGAGCAGGCCGGTGCGCTCGTCGCCCGCGCAATTCGATTCCTCAGCCTGGACGGCATCGATCAGACGCAACAGAGCGAGCCCGCCCCCGGGTACAATCCCTTCCTCGAGGGCAGCCTTGGTGGCGTTGATGGCGTCTTCGATGGCCTCTTTCTTGTTCTTCATTTCAATTTCGGAGGGAGCGCCCACGCGGACGACGGCGACGCCGCCCGAGATTTTCGCCAGCCGCTCGTGAAGTTTTTCCTTGTCGTAATCGGAAGTGGATTTTTCGATGAGGCGGCGAATTTCGGCGCAGCGGCCTTCGATCGCAGCCTTGGAGCCTTCGCCGCCGACGATGGTGGTCTTGTCCTTGTCAATCACCACGCGCTTGGCGCGGCCGAGATCGGTAAGCTGGAGATTTTCGATCTTAATGCCGAGTTCTTCAGCGATGAGCTGGCCCGCTGTGAGGACCGCGATGTCCTGGAGCATATCCTTGCGGCGATCGCCATAGCCGGGAGCCTTGACGGCGGCGGAAAGAAGCGTGCCGCGGACTTTATTGATGACCAGCGTGGCCAGCGCTTCGCCTTCGACGTCTTCGGCGATGATGAGCAGCGGACGGCCGGATTTGGCCACCAGTTCAAGGAAGGGAAGCATGTCCTTCAGGGCGGCAAGGCGCTTTTCGTAGAGAAGAATCAGAACATCCTCGAGGACGACTTCCATCTTTTCAAGATCGGTGACGAAGTAAGGCGAGATGTAACCGCGATCAAACTGCATGCCTTCGACGACTTCGAGAGTGGACTCGGTGGTCTTGGATTCCTCGACGGTGATGACGCCGTCCTTGCCGACTTTTTCGTAAGCGTCGGCCACGATTTCGCCGATGGCGGGATCGTTGTGCGCCGAGATGGTGCCGACCTGAGCTTTCTCCTTCCGGCTGGCCACCGGGCGCGAGAGAGATTTCAGCGATTGCACGGCAATGCGCAGGCCGCGATCGAGCCCGCGCTTCAGATCCACGGCGCTGGCGCCGGCGGCGACGTTGTGGAGGCCTTCGGCGAAAATGGCGTGGGCGAGTATGGCGGCAGTGCTAGTGCCGTCGCCGACGGCCTCGCCGGTGCGCTCCGCGGCTTCGCGGATCATCTGCGCGCCGAGATTGGCTTCGTTGTCCTTGAATTCGATTTCCTTGGCGATGGTGATGCCGTCGTTGCAGACGATCGGCTTGCCCCATTTCTTCTGGATGAGGACGCACTTGGATTTTGGCCCAAGCGTAATGCGCACGGCATCGGCGAGGGCCGTGGCGCCGCTGAGCACTTTTTCACGTGCGGCTGAGCGAAACGTGAGTCTTTTGGCAGGCATGACAAGCTCCTCCCGAAGGCCCGGCCATCTGAGCGCGGCCGGAAACCCATTCACATCATGGCGTGATAAAGGAAGCAGACGCTGTGAGACAGGTCACGTCAGGGCGTGACGGCATGCCCGGGCGGGCTCAGAGCCACTCGATGAGGAGGAAACGATGGTTATCGTCGAAGCTGGCGCGACCATCGAAGTCGTAGGCCCGGGGATTGGAGTGGGAGACTTCGAGATGAGGCGCGCGGAGGCCGAGCGGGTGAGCGGCATCTTTGACGGAGGCGATGGCGCGGCGCCCCCAGCAGCGACTGCGGGGAGAGGCGGCGAGGAAGAGCTCGTCAATGAAAGCATCGCGGCCGCGATATTGGAGGCTCTAGCCGAGGACAATAATGATGTAGGCGACCGGAGCGGTGCCATCGAGGATGAGCCAGAGGCGGCCGAATGATTCCTTGGATAGTATTTGTTCGAGGTCAGCTCGAGCGTTCGCCTTCTTCATGAACTGGGCTGGATTGGTGCTCGTCCCGGCACTCGATGCAGACATACTCCTGGCACCAGTCGCATCTTCCGACATGATCATCGCAGAAGCGTCGGGAGCATTCGGAGCATTGCCGGGATGCTTCATGGAAACAGCCTGCACTCTGACATTTCATGGCGAAGATGCTACGCGCAAAGAGCAGGAAAAATCCATCAAGAACCGGATGCCGCCTGATTCGCGCTCTCGAGACGGAGTGCAGCCAGGTTCCTGCGGGAGAGCCACTCACCAATTTCCGGCCCGAGCTCCGAAGTGACTTTTTCCCCCGCCCCAACCTCAGGCTCCCAGGCGCGAGTTCCCGGTCCGTCAGATAAATTCACACACACCGCCCTCGCAAAATCGTGCCTCAAGTTCGTGCTCATGCTCCAATATGCCTTCCAATGGTTTAAGCCTTCGCGCCATCTCTTCGTACTTGGCCGGAGTAATTTCTTCGTACGGAGCCTGCTCGTAGCCGTGACGGGCGGCCGGCAGGAAGGCGATCCCTTTGAGCCGGTCTTCATAGGCTTCCAGAATTCGCGGGATTTCTACTCTTTCGCTGTCCGGATTGAAATCGGCCGTACAGCTGACCTGATTGTCTGACCAATAGCGTTGCATCTGGGCTGCGAGGTCTATTTTTTCACGAAGCGAAACATCGGACTTGCGACGGCCAGCGTGCTGCACGTGAATTGGGAAAGAAACAACCATCGTGCCGCTGGAGTATCGATCCGGCTCGATGGGATAGCCCGCCTGAAGGCACATATGCGCCAGCGGATGATTGTCGGGAATGCGGACGCGTCGAATGTAGTAGGGGGCATGCTGCCAATGAACGCCGGGCGTGGCGCCGGCAAGGAGACTCACACTGCCGGAGGGCTTCACCGAGGTGGTTTTGATTGATCGCGGCACGGCCAGCCGTTTGGAATATTCGGCGTCCAGTTGCTGAATATAGCTGTATGCTTTGTCGCACCACTCGAAAAATTTCCGATAGCCAAGCCGATTGATCGCTTGAATGATGCCGCTCATCGAGCAACCGATGCGGCGGTTGCGGAACATGACCGCATTCGTGCGCGGATCATGAGTCGCAATAAGTGTGACGATTTTGGCATACAGGTAGGCGACCTCCAGCGTGCGCAGGTAATCTTCCAGATTCTGGTGACGTGCCGGGAACGTCTCGACCAGACAGCACAGCTCACGGTCCCACAGCGACTGTTCCACGCAAGGGTTGCTTCCCTCGGCCTCCGTATCCACCCACGTTGGAGCATCCTTCATTCGGCCATAAGCACGGATGTTTTCGAGCCAAAGATATCCCGGCTCTCCGTTGATCGCGGTCCGCCGGGCGATGTCGCCATAGTCCATTCCAATTCTGGCATAGACAGAATTGTTTGATGCCCATCGGTACTCCCTCAACTTCTCCCGATCCAGCTTCAGATCCAGGAACTGCACGTCGTCCGGTTCGCCAAAAGCGATCTGAGCGCTTCGACGCGTTCCGCCGGCGACAACGCCTCGGCCAATGATGTTCATGGTGTCCACGATAAGGCGGGCGTCCACGGTGTAGTCGATGTAGTGATCGTAGAGTCGTTCGAGCGATTCGAGAATTTCTCGCAACGGCTCCGGACCGCTGGCAAAGCCCCCGAAGTTAGCCAATAGTGCGCCACGCGGGCGAATCTCGCTGAAATCCCACTGCGATGGCAGGGTACTGCGTCCAACGTAGGCATTCAGGAGGCGGCCAACGGCTTCCACCCATCCTTCTCGGCTGTCGCTGATGACGTGTGGCTGCGGCCCACGCTGCGGCCTTGCGATTCGCACACTCCCTTTGCCACGCGTGTCGAAACCCACGCCAACGCCGAGCATGCTCATATGCAGCACCCATAGAAATGGATCGGCATAGTCGCTGGCGATATTCTTGGTCGAGATGAATCCGCAGTTATTCAGCGCAGCGCCCCCGCGTTCGTACATGAAGTGCGTACCCATGATCCATAGGCCGCGGCCGGGGGGCGTCCGCTTGAACTCCCACACGCGCTCGTAGGCGGCTTCGGCCAAGCGTCGCGCTTCATTCCGGTCCCAAGGCAGACGATTTTCGAGGCAGTGAATCCGGTGGACGGTAGTCATGCCTTCGATTACGCGTCGGCACGTCTGCCACCACTCCTCTCCATCCCGACTGTAGGTTCTCTTGTAGGTAACCCAGGAGAGCGTTCCAAATCCCCACTCAACCGAGCGGGCGCGGTATGGCGCGAGGAACTCCTCAGCAAGCTCGAAGGTCCCATATCGGTCCACATCAACGATCATGAATCTCCGCCTGACGAAGTCCGGAAAATTAATTTCATTGAGGATATTCGTCTTTTGCGTGTCTCTGCTTTCCCAAGAATCGATGAGTCGTTAGGATTCGCCAACACAAAATCCCGCTCAAGCCGACAGTGCGCCAAATCTCGCGCAAACTTCGGGGATTTAATCACATCCGACCTGTAACGGCTCGCATATTTGTACATGAAGCCGCACAGATTGGCCTCGACGTGCGGCGTTGATTAAACGAGGCTGGCACAAAGAACTCGGAAATCTACGAGGCTGTTTATCCCCTCGGTTCGAAATCCGCGATCTCCATGCGCCCCCGTGCCTGGTTCCAACTCGTGCGGGTACGAAGGCCGGCGCAAAGGTCTCTCATTTTGTCCGCGATGCGAAAAGCATGGATTCCTTTGGCAAGAGATGCACGGCAGCCGCGAATCAAGGTCGGGTATAAACATATGCCTGCTGGTTTCGTGTCTGCGATCTCGATCATGTAGATGAACGACTGGTCATTGCGCTCAATTTTGTCAACCGCATAGTCGTCCACAAAATTGCCCGCGCCATACAGAATTGGGCGGCCTTGGTAGATCTCGATCCCACGGAAAACGTGGCTCGAATGGCCGAAAATGATGTCCGCTCCCGCCTCAATCAGGGCATGAGCAAAAGTGACGTGCTCTCGAGGTGGAATGTAACCCCAATTCGATCCCCAATGGGCAGACACAACCAATACATCCACGATTCCGCTGCTTTCCCGGACGATGCGCAGCAGATTCGCCGCGCGGGAATCATGCAGGTCTGTAGGCACATAGAAGACTCCAGGACGGTCGGGGCCTGCTTCCCAATCGGGTTCATTGTCGGTAAAGGCAAGAAATCCAAGCTTTCGCCCCCGGACTTCAGCAGTAGCAAGCTGCGATGCCTGCACATCGTTCAAACCAGCTCCGCAATGAACGATTCCAGCCCGATCCAGTATCTCCAGCATCTCGGTCAGAGCATCGTATCCATAATCCAGCACATGATTATTAGCCACTGAGATGGCATTGATCCGGGCTACTTCGAGCACGGCAACATTTTTTGCGGCGGATCGAAAATGAAAAGGCTTCGGATAGGCGGACCATGGCGTTCCCCGATCCGAGATAACGCACTCGAGATTGCAGAACCGCCAGTCTGCGCTATGCAGAATCGGCAACGTGTTCCCCCAGGGATAGCCTGACGGGGTGCTCTCAAGGACATCATTCACTAAACGCCCCAACATGCAGTCGCCAAGCAGCAAAAACTGAAAATGCGCTCCCTTCGCATCTTCAGAAGGCAAGCCGACCACTGGCTCAGGTTGCGGATCGGATTTCACGATATTCAAGAGTTTTGTCTCTCGGGATTCATTGAATTTACGCCTTGAATCCGAATTAACCCCGGCTGTCCGATGGCCCCCTCGATTTCAATGCTGGCGGGGAGAAACATTCGGACAATTTCGGCATTGGTTGTGAGATGCAGGGTCACTTTTGAGGTTGAGATTTCAGATTTTCCCGACGTGAGAGCCAAAGGCAGAACAAGTTGATCGGAGAGATAGTGATCGATAGCCCCGTCAGTGGCCAGGAATCCAAATAATTCGTCAACTGCTTCGTCGGCGACGGTCTCCGCTGGCTTGCCGAGCGCGCCGAGGCCATAAAAACAGCACTGAGAGTTCTCGAATTCTGCGAGGAGAAGCAGGAGAGATCCTTTCGACGGTGAGGTGAAGCGGAGGATCTCGATTTCGATCGCCTTCGACACGTCGTGGAGCCTCCTGGCCGCACGTCGCTTTTGGCGCTCCGCAATGCTCAGGTCCAGATTGGCGACAGCCGAGATGCCTCGAATACTTCTCACAGCTCCGCGATTGATCAGGCACAAAGGCGAAAGGTGAGAATTGGGCCGAACCGCGGCCGAAACGCGCCCACCGCCGCGAGGGTAGAAGCCAGCAGTGACTAGTTCCAACCGGATATCAAAGCCGATCATTCGCATGTAGCGCAGCCAATGCATCTCCAGAAAGTGGAAGCAGGGACTCCATGGCACATGAGTCCCTCCAATCAGGGTGACGCAGGAGTTCGCCTCAGCAAAACTCAGCGGAGGCAGGATTGTCTGGAACACGAGGGAAGTGGATCCGGCTGTACCAATGTCGAATTGAAAGTTACCGCAAGAGAGACCCGTCGGCTCAAACATCAGGGACTGAGATCCGAGCCGGTCCCCTTCAACATTCGCTCTTCCTATATCCCGAGCGGCTTCCACAGCCTTCAAATGTTGCGGCATCAGTCCAGGCTTTGGTCGACTGCTGCGAATGTTTCTCAGTTTGAACGATCTGCCCGTAATCAACGCCAGCGCAAGCGAGGTCCTTAGAACTTGTCCTCCTCCTTCTCCAAGTGAACCATCGATTGAGAGTGAGGATTGAGTTTGGAGCACCAAGGGTCATTTCCCTCAGCTAGCGAGTGGCTCGGCATCCTGATAAGTCATGAAAGCCTCTCGGATGAGCGGATCCATGCAGAGGACCATACTTTTTGCAATTTCGATCGCTGGAAGGAAAGGATCTTTGTCATTGCAAAATATGCGCTTCACATGGAGTGATCATAACTGCATCGAGGAAGTTCCCGTGAAAGGGCCGTGGGTGACCAGCACATAAAACTCTTGAACGCCGGTAGTCCCATCAGAATCCATCACGCACAAGCTGCAGCCTCGAAAAATGACCTGCTCAGAAGTAATGCCAGTAACCCCAGATCTGCCGGATCGGGAGTCCTCGGCTATCAGAACATCGCAGTAATCCATCGCCAGCGCAAGACGATAACGATCCTCCGTTCTGTCGAATATGATGCGCGTTCAATCAATGCGCTCACCTGGCTGCCGGGTTCCATGGGCTACTTTTTAAGTGTATTCTGCTCAACCGGTCAGTAATCTCGCATGAATGACTCTATCCGGAAATTGAAGCGGCCGGAGAAGGTACTCTTGCCTCTGCAAACGCGTGCTCCGCGAATTTGCGCAAGCCATCGACGCCGCGGACCTCGTTGTCGAACAGAGGGACGACTGCTCGAACCGCGCCGGGGAAATCCCTCCGAATCTGGTCCATGTAATTGTCCTGCATCGCCACTCGATTCTTTACGAATTCCGGCGAATCCGACCGGACCTGATCCTTCTGAATCAGCATGTTCACGAGCACGCCACCGACGGGAATACCGAAATCGTGAAACCACTGCATAAAGCGCTTCACCACGGCGATGGGCAACGCTTCCGGAATCGTGACAAAGAAGAATGCCGTTTTTTCCTTGTCAGTTAAGAGTACGCGAGCGTGCTCAATCCGATCTCGAAAGGAAAGCAGATATGCCATCAGCGGGTCTTCTTCTTTTTTCTTGGTAAAGGAAAGCAGCTCTCTCAGCGACTTCGCCTCGTCGCGGGACTTCAACATCTTGTTCACCCAAAGGGAATAGACGCTGCTCATGCCCAAGAGGCGGCGGGTATTCGCCGTAGGTGCCGTGTCGAAAACATAGGCGTCATATTCATTTTTGAACATAAGGTCTACCATGTTTTCGAACATCGCGGACTCTT
>DASQID010000167.1:0-2466 GCA_035631775.1 Acidobacteriota bacterium | reverse complement strand
CCGCGTGACTCGGAATATTGTCTTGCGCCAGATCAAGTTACAGCCTTCAGATGTGCATGTGGGTAAAGCGCGAGCCTTGTTCGTCATCCAGGGCCGCCGGGGGGGCATTCTGATGCTGACCAAGAGAAACCTGCTGGTTGTGGTTTTCTGTTCACTCTTGCTTGTGTGCCCGTTGCTTTTCGGCCAGGCCACCGGGAGTTTCTCCGGCACGGTTTCCGATAAAGCGGGAGCCGTGATCTCGGGTGCGACCGTGAAGGCCACCTCGCAGGGAACGGGTATCGCTCGCGAGGCGAAGACCGACGATTCAGGACACTACCTCATCCCCTTGATGTCTGTAGCCATTTACACGATTCGCGTGGAGGCTCAAGGTTTCGGGCCCGCGGAGCAGAAGGATGTCCGGCTCCAGGTCGATGAACATCGCGAGCTGAATTTCACGCTGTCGCCGGCCTCCGTAACAACTGCGGTTGAAGTAAGCGCGACTGAGGTGGCGGTGGAAACCGCAAATCCCACGCTCGGTCAGGTGATCACTTCCGAGCAAGTGGCCGAGTTGCCCTTGAACGGCCGCAACTTCGTGCAACTGGCTACCTTGACCCCGGGTACAACCGCAGAAACCAGCCCGGTCAGCTTCTTTAACGGCGCGGCCAGCAGCGAAGCCTCGACTCGCGGCTCTTTCTCGCTTTCCGTCGGGGGATCTCGCGCCCAGGAAACCGACTGGCTGCTCGACGGCAACGACAACAACCAACTGGATGAAGGCGGGATTGCGATTTTCTCGTCCATCGACGCAATCCAGGAGTTCAAGGTACTGACCTACAACTACTCAGCGGAATATGGCGAACGCGCCGGACCCACCGTGCTGGTTACCACAAAGTCCGGGACCAACCAATTTCACGGCTCGCTTTTTGAGTTCTTCCGCAATACGAAACTCGATGCCAAGAGCCGCTTTGCGACCTCCGTTGAAAAGTTCAATCTGAATCAGTTTGGTGGTTCGTTCGGCGGCCCGATTAAGAACGACAAGACGTTCTTCTTTGTGGACTATCAGGCCAAGATGCAGCGCCACGGGATACCCTTCACCGGCATTGTTCCGACGAATGGGATGACGACGCCGGATGCGAATGGCAACTACGATTTCACAGGCGCTCCCAGTGGCGCTCAACTAAAGAATCCCTTCTCGGGTACCTCTTTCATGTGCCAACCTAGCACCTTGACGCCTGAGCCAGTGAATCCTGCCAATGGAAGCCAGGCTCCTGGCGCGGCTTGCAACATCATCCCGGCTGCTCTGGTCAATCCCATAGGCGCCAAGGTAATTCAGCTTTATCCAGCGCCTGACGCCCCAGCGGGGTCGGTCGGGTTCAACTATGTCAACGAGCCCGTGAGGAAAACGAACGAAGGCACGTTTGACATCCGCCTGGACCACAATTTTTCCAGCAAGGATTCCGTTTTCGCGCGCTTCAGCTACGATCAGGCGACAAACTTCATCCCTGGCGGCTCCCCAGGATGGGCAGAGACCAACGCTTTTGGGAGCAACCAGTTCATCGACAATCACGGCCGTAATGTGGCGGTGTCCGAGACCCACGTTTTTTCGGGGAACACGATCAACCAGTTCAATGCCGGCTTCAGCCGGATTTTCAACCACATCCTGTCTTTCCGACCCGGTTCTTGCGAGGCCGCGGTCATTGGTATTCCCGGCGCTAATCTCGGGTCTAAGTGCAATACGGTAGGGGTATCGGCGGGCTACCCCGCCAGCCTGAACCAGTCGACCAAGGACTGCGAAAGCTGCGGCATGACCTCGTTCCTGATGTCGAGTTACATGTCGCTGGGCGATCGCGGGTATGCGCCGTATCAGGGCGGAACGAACGTCTATTCGGCTTCCGATACGCTGGACCTGATTCGCGGCAGGCACAACATCCGGTTCGGCGCTACCTATCGTGCCAACCAGATGAATATCAGGAACAACGCATTTCAGGATGGATTTGCCGTGGAGGCTGGTTTGACGACCGGCGACGACGTTGCAGACGTGCTGTTGGGCAGTTTCGGCGTTTTTGCCGCCCACGATCAGACCTTCCTCGGCGCGACGGTCGGCCGCCGCTATAAACTGATTCGCCCCTTCGTGCAGGATGACTGGCGCGTCACCGGCAACCTGACCTTCAATATCGGCGTTGCTTGGGCTCTTGTGTCGCCCGAAACGGAGATCGAAAATCGGCAGTCGAATTTCGACATCCAAACCCTCAAATGGTACGTCCCGAAAAACAGTCCTGGCCTGACTGGTTGCACCAACTGCGTCACGACGGACGGACGTGCGGGCATTCAATATCAGAAGAATGCCCTTGAACCGCGCATCGGACTTGCGTGGAAACCGATGGGAAGCAACAAAACAGCGATCCGCGCCGGCTACGCCATCTTCCACGACTCCGCCTGGAATCAGGGCGGACAGGGCCTGTGGCAGAACCCGCCGTATTATGCAGAGGT
>DASQID010000166.1:0-6030 GCA_035631775.1 Acidobacteriota bacterium | reverse complement strand
TCGCTCATGACTTGGTGATGGCGCTGTGTGAGGACCAACTGGGAAACCTCTGGATCGGAACTAACGGTGGAGTGAGTCTTTTCAGGAACGGAAAATTCCGGACATGGAATACGAAAGATGGGTTATCCCATGACCTCGTGCGTGTTGTATATGAGGATCGGAGCGGGAATCTCTGGATCGGTACGAGGAGCGGTGGCCTCAACCTCTTCAAAGATGGGAAATTCACTGTCTACCGAACCGAAGACGGCCTGTCGGACAATGCGGTCCGCAACGTTTACCAGGATCGCAAAGGCAACCTCTGGATCGCAACCGGCGGCGGACTGAATCTCTTCACCAACGGGAAATTCAAGGCGTACACGGTTGAGGACGGCCTCTCGAATAATGCAGTGTATGCCATCTTCGAAGACACCGAAGGCACTCTCTGGTTAGGGACTTACGGCGGGGGTCTTAATCGCTTCAAATACGGCAAATTTACCCGGTACACAACCAAGGAAGGACTGTTCGACGACGTCGTCTATCAGATTCTCGGAGACGACTTGGGTCATTTGTGGATGACATGCAACAACGGGATCTTTCGCAACAGCATCTTAGAACTGAACGATTTTGCCGAGGGGAAGATCAAGACAATCAATTCGGTGTATTACGGCACAGCAGACGGCATGGCAAACAGCGAGTGCAACGGCAGCTCACAGCCGGCCGGAAGTCGCGCTCATGACGGGACGCTCATGTTCCCCACAATGGGCGGAGTCGCGCTGGTAAATCCAGCGGAGTTGAAGCCAAATAACCTCCCACCTTCGGTCATCCTGGAAGAAGTCCTGGTGGATGGACAGCCGATCGATTTTTCCGGCAGAGTAGAGGTCCCGCCCGGCAAGGGAGAGCTCGAGTTTCAGTACACTGCACTCAGCTTCCTGTCCCCATCAAAAGTCCGGTTCAAGTACAAACTGGAGGGCTACGACACCGATTGGATCAATGCCGGAACACGCCGCGTGGCCTATTATACGAATATCCCTCCGCGCAAATATCGATTTGCCGTGCAAGCGTGCAATAACGATGGGGTCTGGAACACAACCGGGGCTGCACTGGAGCTGTACCTCACTCCCCATTTCTACCAAGCCTGGTGGTTTTACACACTGTGTGCACTGGCTCTCACGGGCGCCTCGGCAGGAATTTACCGGTTCCGGGTAGGGCAGCTCAGAAAACGCGAACAGCAGCTGGTACTCCAGGTCGGGGAGCGGACGGCCGAGTTGCAGCGCGAGATAACAGTGCGCAAGGAAGCGGAAGGCGAGCTGCAAAGGGCAAAGGAAATGGCTGAGGGTGCGAGCCGCGCCAAGAGCGAATTCCTGGCCAACATGAGCCATGAGATCCGCACTCCGCTGAACGGCATCCTCGGTATGACCGAACTGGCACTAGATACCGACCTGTCCCGCGAGCAGCGTGAGTTCGTGGGCACTGTCAAGGCTTCGGCGGATTCCCTGCTGTCGGTAATCAACGACATACTCGATTTTTCAAAAATTGAAGCAGGCAAGCTCGAACTTGACTCCATCGGCTTCAATCTCCGCAACTGCCTCGAAGATAGGATGAAGACCCTCGCGCTGCGCGCCCATCAAAAAAGGCTGGAATTGATCTGCCGGATTCCCGCAGATGTGCCGGAGCAGCTGGTCGGCGATCCCGGACGGCTCGGGCAGATTGTCGTCAACCTGGTAGGCAACGCCATAAAGTTCACCGAGAGGGGAGAGGTAGCTCTGGAAGTGCGCAACATGGAATTGGACCAGCCTCCAGGCGGCGACAGTCCGAGAATCCGCCTGCAGTTCTCCGTGCGCGACACCGGGATCGGTATTCCAAAGGAAAAACAGCAATCGATTTTCGAAGCATTCAAACAGGCCGACGGTTCGACGACGCGTCACTACGGCGGCACAGGCCTCGGACTTACGATCTCGTCCAAGCTGGCAGATATGATGGGTGGGCGAATCTGGGTGGAGAGTGAAGTTGGACATGGGAGCACATTCCATTTCACCGCCGGCTTCGGTCTAGGAAAAGAGTCTGCAGTCAGCCCGATTCCGAAGAACCTCGCCGGCCTGCCGGTACTCGTGGTTGACGACAATGAGACAAATCGCCTCGTCTTGCAGGAAATGCTGAAGTGCTGGCGCATGAGACCGACCTGCGTCGCAAACAGCCCGGCAGCCATGGATTCACTGACAAAGGCGGCGGAGGAGGGCGCACCGTTCCCACTTGTGGTATTGGATGCCCATATGCCTGATCACGACGGGTTCGGCCTTGCCGAAGAGATCCAGCGAGACCCAAGGCTCGCCGGCATTGTGATAATGATGCTCTCTTCATCGGACCAGCCCGAGGAGATCGCCCGCTGCCGACGTCTGGGTATCGCGGCATATCTGGTAAAACCCGTACAACGAGCAGAACTCCTCAAGTCCATGACTCTGGCACTGAACAAGGTACAGCAGAGTGATCTTCCCCGTCTGGTGAGAGCATGCACCCCTCAACGCGAGGGGCGCGGACTCCGAGTTCTCGTGGCGGAGGACAATCCCGTCAACCAGAAAGTGGTCGTGAAAATGCTGGAGAGCTGGGGACACACGCCGGCGGTCGCAGAGGATGGCGCTGCCGCAGTGGCGGCCGTCGAACAAAGTCATTTCGATCTCGTCCTGATGGACGTGCAAATGCCGATTATGAGCGGATTCGAGGCAACCGCCCGGATTCGGGACAGAGAACGCAAAGCATGCCTGCCACACGTTCCCATCATCGCGATGACGGCGCATGCGATGAAGGGAGACAGGGAGAAGTGCCTGGACGCAGGTATGGACGATTACCTCGCCAAACCAGTGCAGAAAGCGTCTCTTCGGTCAGTCATCGAAAACCTGCTACCTGCAGCAGAATCCAAGCAACAAAAAGGGGGAAAGGCCATGGAAACCCTATCAGTTCATGCTCCGGAAGGTCTTGATGCCGAGACTCTTGCCGAGGTGGTCGAGTTGTTCTTGCAGGAGTGCCCCAAGATGATGTCCAGGATCGAGGCGGCCATCAATCGCCGTGATGGACGCGAGCTGCAGGCAGCGGCCCACTCGCTGAAAGGATCGATCAGCAACTTCGGCGTGCTCTCGGTGCGCGAGGCCCTCCAGGAGTTGGAAACACTGGGCAGCAGCGACGATCTGGATCCCGCTCCGCAGATCTTTGCGAGGGTGAAAGGCGAGCTCGTCAACCTGGAGCCTGCCTTGAGATCTCTATCTCCAGCGGAGACCCTGAATCTCTAAGGCGATATCTGCATGGTCTCATCAATGGACAACGTAGGCAGGCCGGCATCGGCAGACACCGGCTTTGCCGTAATGCAAAAATGGGCTGCGCCGTCTATTTCCACTTCATAGGTGTAGTCCGGATTCCTGCGTTCTAGAAAGCTCAGGTTGCCCGATTGCCGCAATTGCTCCAGCGTGCCGTAGCTTCCTGTTGCAGCGAGGAAAGATCGTTCGGATTGCGCCAGACTAAGCAGCTCAGTTCGTACGCGCACCAGATTGATCTGCTGGATGGGCGCTGTCGCATTTCCAGCCGGCCGGACCTGCGCGAAGTAGATAAAGTAACCTGTGGCGAGCACTGCGAGTAACCCGACTATTCCAAGTATTGCTCTCATGAGCGTTGTCCTCTCCGGCGAAAGCTTTCACATTGACTTATCGGGCGCCACCCACACCCTAATTCCTGTTTTCCGGGGCGCTCCTTCCTTCGCATCGCCCTGATTTTTAAAAAGCCACCGCTAAGACGCAAAGGCGCCAAGACGGGTGTTGAATGTGGCAATCCGTGGCGGTTTGATACACCTAGGATATTAGTTTATTGTTGCATTGAAACGGCTTCGGACCGAGGATTGAATTGTTTTCATCACTCTTGCTTCGCAACTATGAGGGATGAGGACACAGGTTGCTAGGTTGCCCTGCTCGCGCATGCAACTGTGGCCATGAGTCTGTCTGAGGAATCTGAGGCACAAAACAGGGGGGTGTCTCTGCTCAGGACAACTACCCCGGAAGATAGCAGCAGCATTAAGGTATTTTTCATAGATCTTATATCAGCGGAGGGGGGAAATGCCCAACTCAAATATCAATATATTGAAGCCGCCCTCATCACATCGCACATTCGAACTAATCCACCTCCAGCCGGTAATCGGCAAAGAAGGGGAGAAATTCAAAGCAAGAAAAGAAGAAGGCGAATTGGACACCGACTTCTTGCGCTTCGTACTGGAGGAATTGGTTAGAATGCAGCAGAGGATCGGGGAGTTGAGGTTCGCGGTCGCAGCGATGACAACGCTTGTCAAAGACAAGCTCGAGCAAGATAACCCGCATTCCATGCGCTGAGGGCCGGCGCAAGAGTAAATTCACATTCTGACGCGAGCCACCCTCGGCGAGCTATTGGGCGAGTCGGCGTGCTGTCCACTTCACCTCGGGAGCATTGGGAACTTTGGAAGTCCCCTCGATGATGCCGCCGTTTACACGTCCCGAGTACTCCCGCTGCGTGGGGTTGCCGTCGCCAACGACGAATTCAATGTGGTCTCCCTCGAGCTTTGCGTTTCTCAGCGGCGACTCCTTGCCATCGATCTTCAACGAACCATCAATCTTCTGATAGGTCTGCCGGAGCAGGAGATCACCACTGCCCGTCCCCGTCTGAAGTGTCCAGGTACCGGCCACCTTCGCCGGAACAATCCAGAAGTACGCCGTGCGGTCGTCCATGTTCGCGGTCTGGTCAGCTTCCCAGTCCCCCATGGTGAAAGCATGCGAAACAACACGGGTTCCGGGTTTCATCTCCAGGATTTTCGGCCTCAGCTTCAGGTTGAGGTCCGGCAACAGGTACATCGTGACCACAGTAGCCTGGCTGAAGTCAGTTTCGAAGATGTCGCCCCGCATGAAGCTTGCCTTGCCGGACATTCCCTCCTTCTGGGCGTTACGTTTGGAGAGTTCCACCATGTCCGGGTTGTACTCAACGCCGAGAGCGCGTGCTCCGCGCTTGGCGGCGGCGATAACTATGCGCCCGTCTCCCGAGCCGAGGTCGATCACATAGTCGCTGGAAGTCACCTTGGCCATGTCGAGCATTGCGGTGATCAATTCCTCCGGCGTAGGCACCCAAATCACGTCCTTGCCGTCCTGACCTACGCTCGGCACGTATTCCTGGGCGACTGTGTATGTCGGCGCGGTGAGGCAGAAGATGAGCACTGACAGCACAGGGGCAGCGACTGAAATCCTGATCTTCATAGTTGTCAACTTCTCCTTAGCAGGTATCGTGCGGAATGATACTACACTTGGAACCGGTTCGCCGTGTGCAGTTTGATGTCCTCGGAACGGGCTGCGAGACACCGTGAACGGCGAACCGCGGACCGTGAACCGGCTAGAGCTCTCCGAGGTCAATGCCATCGAGTGGGTGTGAGGCCTTATATCCTATTATTGCGGCCACGATCGCAACTCCGATCCCGACCGCGATGCCGAGCTTTGCTGCTTGTGAGTAGCCCCTTCCCTTCACGTCCCTGGCATCTTGGCGTTTTACAGTGATTGCTCTCCCCGCCTCAGGATCGGCCGTGGTGACGGCATCCTCTTCGATCACGCTGATTTGTCCCTGCATTTCTATCCCTGCCCTTCAACTTGAGTGTCGATTGAATTCACTTCCCAGGTTACTGCAAAAGGCAATCTCTTCGTGGAAATCATGAGGCGGAAGTGGCTGCGGCCGGGAAACACCAGGCAGTCACTCAGCGCTGACCCCCACAATCGAAGTCTCCGGCCACCCCGGACCCACCCGTCGACAGAGCCATGAGGGCGTATCGAGATCGCACCCGATCCGGCGTGCTCATGATCACCCCGAGCCGATGCCAAAGCAATAGAAAATCATCTCTTCGGCCTCGAGGCGCACGTAGTCGGGAGCAACCAGGCTGAAACGGCGGAGCCTGTGAGCGTCGCACGGCCGGAGGCAATGGTCTTGGGCACGCGCAAATACAAAATCACATTTTGGCGCAGAATGTGTCAGGTGCGGGGGGTCATCTGACCCCGGGTGGGGGGG
>DASQID010000165.1:0-38523 GCA_035631775.1 Acidobacteriota bacterium | reverse complement strand
CTGCAGTCTGCCGTTGCAGTTCTTCAGACTCAGTCCCAGAACACGCAGGCGGCCGAATCCGGCATTCGTGATGCAAACGTTGCTGAGGAGGTCGCAAACCTGACCAGATACCAGATCCTTGCACAGTCCGGCATCGCATCTCTGGCGCAGGCGAATTCCAACAGCCAGATTGTTCTAGGCTTGATGAAGAACATGTAGTCGACGAACAATCCTGGATCCATCAGATTACTGACGGCGACAGGGAAGCCGGGTTTCCGCACATCGCGGGAGCCCGGTCCCCTCCCGATTCAACGCTACCCGCAATTCTCCCAACCCTTCACCAATCCGAATTTCACGTCTCCATGATTCCCGAAGGTCGGTTAGAATGGTCCTGGATACAGTGTCGCGTCAGATGTGGTTAATGACGCAAGGATGCTCCATTGACCTGCCTGGAAGCCAATCTCAATCTGCTATCTCGACGACAACCGGAGCTGGCCGCCCATTTGCGTCAGATTTCCTCCGGGAATGTGGAGGTTTTTCCCTCCACGACGGGACTTCCCACCGCGTCATATCGGAGAGGCGAAACAGTCAGTTCGCTGCACAGTCGCCGTAATCCGGCCCAGGAAGCGCTGAGGATCGTTCAGAAGGCCGACATCACGGGCGCAGACTACTTCGTGCTGCTGGGATTCGGCCTCGGCTATATCCTCAATGCTCTGTTGGAGCAGGAATCCGACGCGGGTGAGAATCACTATTTCGTAATTGAGTCGGACATGGGGATTCTGAGAGCGGCCTTCGCGTCACGAGATCTCAGTGGAGTACTTTCCCTTCCGCACCTGCACTTCGCCTGGCCGGCGGAAGGACCGGGACTGGCAAGACAATGGGAGACATTCTTCGATCCCGTGCGGGCGCAGAAGAACGTATTTATCAGCCACCCACCCTCCATCGCCCTCGATCCCGGTCACTTCAGATCTGCAGTCGAATTAATTCAAAGCCAGACGAGCCAAATCTTCACGGATATCAACACGCTCGTAGGCAGAACCCAGGAATTTCTGGATAATTTTGTTCAAAACCTGCCCAGGGCCATGGCCGCTCCCGGTGTTTCCTCATTCGCCGGGCGGTTCAGAGACGTGCCCGTAGTCCTGGTCGCCGCCGGTCCATCACTAGACAAGAATATTCACGATTTGCGGAGGTCCGAGGATCGGGTACTGATCGTCTCGACGGATACTGCGGTAAAGCCGCTGATCTCCACGGGAATCGAGCCTCATTTTGTCCTGACGGGAGATCCGTCGCACCTAAACTATCTCCATCTGAAGGACAGCGGGACGAGGGAAGCGTACCTGGTCGCGGAAGCGACGAGTTACCCCGCGTCCCTCGCCGAGTTCGAGGGCAGGACGATCATCTGCATATTCGAGAACTCCTCCCTGCGGGCACTGTCGGGGCTTCTTGGAGGCAAAGGCATGCTTCGAGCGTGGGGTTCCGTGGCCACCATGGCACTCGACTTTGCGTTACTCCTGGGATGCAATCCCGTCATGTTCATCGGCCAGGATCTGGCGCATAGCGACGGAAGGATCTACTGCTCCGGACTACACTTCGAGGAACAGTGGTTCGAGGGTGTTTCCGATCCTGAATCATGGGAGCGAAAGTGGCAGGAGCTTCGGCGGGGCAGAAAGACTTTGATGATGCAGGACATTTTCGACCGTCCCGTGGAGAGCACGGACAAGCTTGCGGCTTATTGGAACTGGATCATCAAGGAAATTGCCGCTCACCCGCAGGTTCGCTTCATCAATGCTACTGAGGGCGGAATCTTGAAAGAGCGGGTCGATATAATGAGCTTGCGTGAAGCTCTGTTTCGGTTCTGCGGCAGTAATCTGGATCTGCGGCGGAGATCCCAGGACGTTTTCCACGAGGCCTGCGGTGGTACTCGGCGGGTTCAGAATTTTGACCTCCGGCTTATCCGAGAAGAATCGGCCGCGCTCAGCCGAATCCTGAAGCGTGGTCTAGGAATGTGTGACGACATTACACGTACCGATGCCGGCGACATTTTCCGGCGACTCGAGGTTGTGAAGGCAGACATTTACTCAAATATCCACATCGCTCCCATAGTGGATTGCTTCAACCAGATGGGGAATGTGACCTTTCTTCGAAATCAAGCCGCCCTGACCAAGCTTCCCGGCAAGGCAGCGTCCGCTGAAGCAGTACGAAGCGTCTATCGGGAGTATTTTGAGACGGTTCAGAAATGTCTTCAAAAGATTGACACTGCTCTACTTGAGATCTCCAAGGCCGTCGATTAACCTCACCGTATACAAGACCTCCGCACTTCATCCGCCGCCTGAGAAAGCGCTGTTCCTCGAGCGCTGATTTGCCGATAAGTTGAACGTCACTGGGCTGGGCCCGGAACGGGCACAGTCCGTAGCCGAAGGTATCTGGATGCGTCAAAGGTCCCCCCTTACGCTTCTCGCGTTCTGTCCGGTGCTTCCATTCTTTATCTAGAGGCCGCTGGTTTACCTGCAAGGGAGGAAGGCTAAGATATGGGATCGGTCAATCTTATCGGCGGTGGTTTGGACGTTGGAACGATCGTCGATCAACTCATGCAGATCGAGCGCCAGCCCGAGACGATCATGCAGAACCAGATCACCCAGAATAACAACAAGGTGACTGCGTTTCAGACCCTGAATACCAAACTTTCGTCCTTGCTCGATAAGCTGAACAGCTTCATATATAACGGAGGAGACAGCAACTCATTGCTGATGCCATCTTCCTTCCAGGACCGTCTCCAGCAGAGTCTGTTCTCGGCACGGAATGCGGTCTCCTCTGACGATAGCACCGTTTCGGTAAGCTCAACACAAGGAACAGCCGGCGGCACCTATGGGATAACGGTGAGCCAGCTTGCGCTGGCCAAGACCATGGCCTCTGCAAATTTTGCGGACGCCACCACGACCAGTGCCGGGACCGGCACGCTCGTGATCCAAACAGGTAGCGCCGATCCCGTAACCGTGACCATCGATAGTTCCAACAACACTCTGACGGGCATTCGAAACGCCATTAACTCGGCGAATGCAGGAGTCACGGCGACCATCATCAACGATGGAAGCGCCAGTCCCTACAGGCTGATTGTGGCATCGAATGAAACCGGCACGTCAAACGCATTCACACTGACCAACAACTTGACGGGTGGGACAAGCCTTGCGCTGACACAGACACAGGCAGCCGTGGATGCCAATTTCACCGTCAACAGCATCAGCATCACGAAAAGTTCCAACACAGTCTCAGATGTCATAGACGGTGTGACCCTCAATCTCAAGGCGCTCACCTCAACCCCGGTAAGTGTCACGGTCACCAATGACATCGATTCCATTGTCAGTGCCTTCAAAGACCTTGCATCCGCCTATAACGACCTGAACTCTTTCTTTAACGCGCAGTTCACATATAACTCAACTACAAAAACGGCAGGATTACTCTCTGGAGATTTCACCGTCAGGGACGTCCAGAGCCGGGTCCAACAACTGCTCACACAGGGCATCACCAACGGTTTATCGAGCTATGGCGTCATATCTCAGCTCGGTCTCACCTTCGGCAGGGACGGAGCCTTAACGGTCGACGAGACCAAACTCCGCAACCTCCTTTCAACGGATATGAAAGGAGTCGCAGGACTGATGCTCGGGAGCGGAGATTCCGCTGATGGGGAAAAAAGCATTTTGATCAGTTTGCAGGCCGCCTTGAAGGGCATCACAGACCCGCTTTCAGGGCCAATCCACAGCGCCACGGACTCGCTTAACAAGAGCACCGCATCCATACAGGATGAAATCAGCAAGTTCGAAGAGAGGATGACGGTCGTCCAGGAGCAGCTGACGGAGCAATACTCGCAGGCAGATCAGGCTCTCAAACTCCTGAGCTTAAATCAGGCTGCCCTATCCAATCAGCTGGCCTCGCTCACGAAGATCGGATCATCCTAGAAATCGGATCAATCAGGAGTGACAATGGCTGCCAATCAACCCCTGGCCCACCGCTATAGAGAAGTGGCCGTGAAAACCGCCAACCCACTGCAATTGGTGGTCATTCTCTATGACGCCGCCATCAACGCCCTCCAACAGGCTCAGGGGCATATCAGGAGCAAGGATATCGCCCGTAGAGCCGGGAGTCTCAATCACTCTGTGGCAATCATTTCGGAACTGCAGGCGTGCCTCAACTTTCAGGAAGGCGGGCAGATCGCTCATTCACTGGATCGGCTTTACAATTACATGAAGCATCGGATTTTCACGGCCAACATCGAGCAGCGATGCGAGCCTCTGGCCGAGGTCATATCCCTGTTGGAAAACCTTCGTGCCGCGTGGGGCGAACTCGTGACGCAGCATCAGAATGCAGCAGTCCCGACCGCGGTGCCGGGGTCCGGCAAGTCCGGCGGGATCGAGAATGGCGCCCCAGGCTTGAACTCGCTGAACATCTCCGGCTAACACATGAAACTCTTCGACTCCGAACTGCAATATCTCTCAGAACTCTACCAGCGCCTCAAGGTGGAAATACTGGCTTCGACTCATCCATCGGGGGGGAATGACGCCACTGCGGCCGAATCTTTGCTCAGAAATCGTGAGCTCTTATCCCGAATCGAGCAGATGACCGAGCGAACTACCCAGCTTGCTCAAGAATGGGACAAGTTCCAACTTATCCTGGATCCCCAGTCCAAGACCGAAATCCAGGCGTTGGCCGCAAGCGTGAGGAGTCAGGCCGTGCAGCTCGAGCAACTCTGCAAAGGACTCGCGCGCCAGATCGAAAGGAGGCGGAATAGCCTCGAACAGAGTCTGGCAGAACTTCAGAAGGGCACCCGCTATATCAACAGCGTAAGACCCCCAACAACCAACTATCCCAAGTTCATCGACTCCGTCGGCTAGACGCAAGGCCGGAGTTCGATTCGACGGAGAAAAGCGTCGCGTCAGCGATGCTTGAATTCAACCGTTGCTGACGCGACGGAAATAAGATCACACTCTGGTACAGTGAGGATTCATGTGCGGGGGGTCATCAGACCCCCGGGACGCGCGCCGGTCTGATGACCGGCGCCAGAGGACTTTTCTTTTAGCCAAATCGTGGAGTTATTTTTGCGCCGGACCTTAACTTTACGCGCATGCCCTCCGGGGCCTTCGTTGATATCGCAACATAAGCCAACTTGGGCTAAGCGGTCACCGAACTCCTGCGTGTACTTGTTAATGGGGAATTGCGCGGACCGTCGAATCCACTACAACGAGCGAGCGAGCCGATTCCAGGCATTCTGGAATTCCGGAAGCGGGAACAATTGCTCGAGCCGGCCCCGCGCCGCGCTGCCCATTTTCGCTGCCTTCGAAGAGTCTTCGAGCAGTTCAAGTACCTTGGAACGCAGCTCACGGGCGTCCTGTGCCACAACGCCGTGCACGCCGTCTTCGATCGGAGAGGTTGGGTGTGCCATGGTGGCTATCGGCATTCCCGTCGCCATGGCCTCCAAAGACGCCAGATTGTAGCCATCTTCGTAAGGGAACAGGGCAGTATGCAGGTAAACCCGATAGGTGCGGTAGTATCCCTTCAATTCTTCCCAGCTCTCGGCGACCTTGCTCCCCGGCAGATTCGGGTTTTCGCCCAATACCAGGCTCGGCAGATCGCGGCACACCTCGCGGTGAATTTCCCAACCCAGCATCGCGCCGCGCTCTTTGAGGTGGTTGCTCACCTGCAGAACCGCGCTGCAGTCACCCCGGTACCCTCCATAGTGCTTCGGATTAATGGCGGTGCGGATCACATCTCCGGGCAGTCCCCAGTCACGCTCCTTTAAGGCGGAAATGTACACAACCCTGCACTTGTAGGTCGCAAGGAGTGACCTCACACCACTAAGATAGGCCGCACGATCGACGAGGCCATCCTGGAGCATCCGGCCGCTCAACGTGCCGTGCACCAGGAACACTTTAGGGTAGCGGAGTTCGCGGGAATCAATAAGATCGTTGACGTTATGCGCTAGAATCCAGTCCCAGGAGCAATCTGCTACAGCGGATTGAAGGGAAGGATAAACACGGACGTTGTCGGGCAGGGGCCTTACACGATCATCCCAGCGCCTGACCTTCCCCGAAGGAAGCAGGGGTGTCACGACTCCAACCCTCCACGGCATGGAATCCGCCAGAAGGTGGAGGTATGGCTGATGTGAGTTGAAGGTGAGAACGCGCAAGTTGTCCAACTACCCCAAGAGCTTCTTGAGGATGTCTGCCTTGGGGATTTGAGATCTGGCCGCCGCCTGATTCTCCTTTTGGATCGCCTCGAAGACCTCGTGCCGATGGACGGATATGTGCCGCGGCGCCGTGATCCCAACCTTCACATTTCCTGTGCCCAGACTCAGTATGGTCACCTCGATTTCATTGCCGATAACGAGGCTTTCACCCTTTTTGCGCGTGAACACTAGCATTCGCGTTTATACCCGCTGGGGCAGCTGGGCCCTTGACTGAAGGTCAGCATACAGTCACTACTTGACTTCCGTTGCCGCGCCGGCACCGTCCGCCTTCTTGAACAGGGGATGCCTCAGGGAATATTTGGTATCCAGCATGATGACCTGCTTCCCCCTTCGAGCCTTCTCATTGATGACGATCGGCGCCATGAGATTGACGGTCGCCTCCTCGGGATTTTCGGGGATCGCGGCCACGGCACAGACCATGAGGTCTCCCGACTGGGTAGCCTGTATCTCCTCCATATCCATGCTCGACAGCTGAAATGCATACTGGGAATCGATCAGGAACGGGTTGATGACCAGCAGTGATATTGGCGGTTCACCCAAGGCCTGGAGGTACTGGAACGGTTTCACCTCTTCAAGTTCCAGAACCGCAAATTGATGTATACGCGGAAACCCTGGCAAGCCTTCGCTGAATTCAATGATCCTGTCTTCAGGTATTTCCAGGTCCCCGAAATTGACCGTCTTAATTAGCATCGTTCCTGTCTCTGTCATTTTAGAGGAGCAGCCGGTTCCCGGAAACGTTTGGTTCCCAGGTATTCTAGCCGCGCTAGACGAGAAAGTCGAACAGGTTCTGCTGCTGCAGAATGGATTGTCCGGCAGACATCGTGGCTTTCACCGCCGTCTGAACCTGGCCCAGTCTAACTGCGGCTTCGGCGGCATTGACATCCTCAATCCGGCTCTGGTACGCGTGAAGATTGACTGCCTCGGTATCGAGTTCCGACTTGACATTCGCCACTTTCCCCAACTGTGCGCCGACTTCGCCTCTTGCCACGTTCAGAGGATCGAGGCTGGAGGTGAGCTGTGCCAGAGCATCGACGATGCCGGCTTGATCTCCTGCGTCGATCTCGGACAATAGCGACTGTATCGCGTCGAAAACCGGCGACAACGCAGTGGAACCAGCGACATTCTGCTGCACGGTAAGGTCATCGCTGACCTTGATTTGGTTCAGCTGGGTGTCTCCGAGATAAGACACGGCGTCGCCTACCATGGAAAATGGCGGAGCGAGTATTCTCGAACCCGCAAAAACGTACCGTCCCTGCACTTCGGTATTGGCGAGCGACAGCATCTGGTCACGCAAGGATCGGATATCCTTGGCAATAGCGTCACGGTTCGTCGCATCGAGAGTTGCCGAGGTAGCCTCAATCCCCCTTGTTTGTATTCCGGCAATCAGGTTTTGAATTGAGTTGAGGGCCGAGTCCGCTGCCTGCAGATAGAAACCGCTGCTGTCGGTACTTGCCTTGTATTGATCTATTTCCGCGCTCTCCTCTCTCAGCAGGACACTCTCCGCTCCGGAAGCTGGGGAATCCCTGAGATAGACGTTCTTCTTGCCCGTAGAGATCTGTTGATTGACTGTGACTAATTGCTCATCGAGGCTATTCAAATTAGAAAGAAAACTCCGGTACATCGTGGATGTCGTCACATTCATGATTAACCACCCAGAATACGTAAGAGGTCACTGGTCAAGTTATCGATCACCGTCACGAAGCGTGCACTTGCCTGATAAGCCTTCTGGTACCTGATGATATTGACTGCTTCCTCGTCGAGATTTACGCCTGAGAATGCATCTCTCTGGTTCTCCAGCTGCTGGACAAGATTTTGCTTGGTCTGGAGGCTGTCATGTGCACTCGCGCCGTCGGAACCGATGCGATAAACGAGATTCGCGTAGAACTGGCCGGGAGTTGTTCCCAGCGAGGCAAAAGTCTCATTCTGGATGCCGGCGAGCAGGTTGGCGTTGGCGTTGCTTCCGGGGCCGGCCGCAGGACCTGCGGCGGCAATCGTCTCGGGATCCGTAATAGACACAGCCATGCCTCTCGCGGCGCCTGTGTTCGAACCCGGGACCGGCTGAACGAAGGGAACAAATATATTTCCGCCCGCGACGCCGTTGAGGTCCACCCCGAGAGCATGCTGCGCGTTCACACGCTGGATCAAGCCGGCCGCCAGATCGTCGAGGGAGTTCAGGTATTCCGGGAGAATGGTGTCTCGGACCTTGAGAACCCCGCCCAGTTTTCCGGATTGTATGAAGGTGGTGACGTCGGTGCCGCCCTGCGTGATAGTGTTGAGCCCGGTCACTGGGGACGTTCCCAACTCTAGAGGCTTGGTGATATCGCCTACCACGAGGACAGGCCCCTGCTTCGCGGCCACAGTCACCATGCCCCTCGAATCCTCATAGTAGGAGATGTCCATCAGCTCGGAGAGTTTGCTCAGGAGTCGCTGGCGCTCATCGCGCAGGGCGGATTCATCGTTGGCTTGGGTGCCGTGGGCGACGGCGATCTCCGCGTTCAGCCGTGCAACATCGGCCGAAATCGAGTTGATGTCTTGGACCGTATCGGAAACGATGCGATCCTGCTGAAGCTGAAGCTCCTTGACTCGATTGTAAAGCTGATGGAACACCTCCGTCAGGGCCGTAGCCCGCTGAATCACCTGTTGACGGAGAGAGAGGCTCTCGGGTGTATTTGCCAGAGCAGAAAAACTGGCAAAAAAGTCCGACATGGCGCTCTGAATCCCCTGACCGTCCGGATCATTGAAGAGGGCCTCCACCTGCTGAAGGGCGTCAAAGGCCGCTTGCTGCTCCCCTTGTCCCTGAAGCTCCTGGCTGATACGGAAATCGATGAAGTTGTTTCTGAAGGACTCGATGGTGGCCTCAGCTACGCCCATGCCCGGCTGCGCGGTAACCACGTCACTGGCGATGGCCGGTTCGAAATTGACGCGCAGTTTTGAGTAACCGGGTGTATTCGCGTTGGCGACGTTCCGCTGAGTGATCTCCAGGCCGAGCTGCTGGGCACTCAGGGATCTCTGAGCGATACTCAATCCGCTGAAGATGGATGACATAGCGATCAGCTCTCCGGCACGGTGCGCGGCGAAGTCACGGACAGAGACCTCCACGCGCAATCTCCAATCCTGCTCTTGAAACTGCTCCGGCTATGCCTGGTGTGAGAATGTCCTCTGGACAGCGGCATACGGCTTGAACAGCCCCGTCTTCTGGTAGGAACTGGTGGCGTTGGAAAAGAAATCCAGCAAACCCCGTGAATAATGAATGGAGTTCTCAACCAACCTCATGTTTCGTTGATTGACCGACTTAAGCTGATCGATGAGGTTTTTAAAAAGGTTGGTTTGGGATTTAATTTCCGACGCGATGGGCTGTTCGGCGCCATCGGCAAGTTTCAAAAGAGTAAACTCTTCGCGCGGGATCCTCAGAATCCTGCACAAGTCGGAACAGAGACGAGTCATCTCGGTCTCCAGAATCCGGAGCTTGATGTTGAACGTCTCTTCGACCTTGTTGCTTTCGAGGATGGCATCCAGCCGGCCCTGCACAAGCAGTGCCGTTTTCCGCCGCGCATGTTCGACGAGATCACGATAGATTTCAATCTCATCTCGCACGATTCTCAGGATGTCTGAAATGCGGCTATCCATGTTTCAGATCCTAAGGTCAATGTGGTTTGAGGACATTGGAGTCTCCGACTCTGCGACATCGTCCGATGGGTCAGTGTCTCGGGCACCAGCTTCACGGTCCCGTTCACTCTTGCCATCCTGGCGTTTGCGCGGGTGATCCCGTGCAATCCGCTGCTCCCTCGCCACCCTCTCGAGAAGAGGCTCGGAAACAGGATGTAAGAGTTCAAAGCCGTCTGGCATGGCAGCCCCCGACCGCTCGGGGCTAGAAGACTTGGTCGATCACACTTCCGCTGATAATTTTCTCGGCGATCTTCTCAGCCCTTACGTTATAGGTGCCATCCTGGATGGCACTTCGGACTTGCTCAACCTTGGCCTCCCGGACATCCGGAGTCGATCGAATCATCTCGTCCAGATGCATTATCTCTCGGCTCCGAACTGACAATTCAATCCGGTCGCCGTCGGGATTTGGGCTGTCCCCGCCCTCTTTCTGAACCTTCTGTTGTTGCTGTTGGAGGTCCAGGCGATGTACGTTGGCGTTCAGGCCCACCAAGGGGTTGTTGCCGTCAATCTCCATATTATCCTCAAGAGATTACTCTTCTGTTCTGTCCTGCTTATCGTCCCCTCGATGATAACACTTTAGCGAATCCTGGCAATTCCTTGCGCAGAACGCCTTTAGTTACATCATCTTCACGCCATCTGGTAGGACGGAATGCACTCATTCCGCCATTGCCTCTACCGGGTCGATCTGCTCTCCGCGCCTGATCACCTCGAAGTGGAGGTGAGCCCCGGTCGAGTGGCCGGTATTGCCCACAATCCCCAACACCTGTTCATCTACAACCACGTCTCCGACTTTCACGCCGGCTGCACCAAGATGTGCATAGCGTGTTTGAAATCCCTCCGGATGCTGGAGGACAACCGAATTGCCGTAACCATGCTCATAGCCGGCAAATATCACTTCCCCTCCCTTCGCAGCGCGGACCTCTGTTCCTGCCGGAGCGGCAAGGTCTATTCCCTTGTGCAGGCCGAGCCGGTGAGAGAATGGGTCTCTCCTGACTCCATACCCGGAACTTAGCGGTGCCTGCACAGGCAGCTTGAAGTCCGGAATCCCGGGATCTATCTCCTCCACGGCACTCTTTTGCACAGGAACGTCCGTCGACGGGATTTGAGAATGCGGCGCCTCTGATTTTCCTACCCCGCCGGAACCAGGGGCTTGGGAAAGCGTCTTGTAGATCAGATCGGAAATGCCGAGGGCGCCGTGCTGTGCAATGCCTCGCGACATCTCCTGATCAAAGAGCTCGGTGTAGATTCCCTTCCCGAATCCCCCTTCGGTGAGACCCGACTCTTCGATGGTGTCGCGCATCACCTTTAGCAGATAGGCGATGAATATGCTCTCAAACTCCTGCGAGGCCTTTTTCAGCTCGGTGTCGCGCTTCGCGGGGTCAGCAGCCTCGGCGGCTCGCATCCGATTCTGGAGCCGGTCGGCGGACCGGTTCAGAAGATCGGTGGGAACGAGAGCGGGTTGGTTCTGCACGGAAATGTCCTGCATCAGATGATCTCCAGCTCCGCCTGCAGTGCGCCCTGTGCCTTGATGGCCTGCAAGATCGCGATAACGTCTCGCGGCCCGGCCCCGATGGCATTCAGTGCACGAACTACTTCCTCCACGCTGGCTCCTTCACGGAGCGTGACCGTACGTCCCTTTTCTTCCTGGGCGGTTATCGTCGTTTCCGGCACGACCGTCGTCTTGCCTTGTGACAGCGGCGCGGGCTGTGATACGTTGAAAATCGTGCCGACCTGCAGGGAGAGGCTTCCATGAATAATGGAAACCTCCGCGATCCTCACTTCCTTTCCCATCACGATCGTTCCGGTTTTTTCGTTGAGAACGACCTTCGCTGCGAAATCCACGTCCATTTTGGCGTTTTCAACCAGAGCTATGAATTCGACAACCCTGCCCACGTAATTGGCCGGAACGTTGATCGCAATCGTGCGGCCGTCGAGCGCGCTGGCGATTTCGGCGCCCGCTGTTTCATTGATTGCCCGCACGGCGCGGCTCGCTGTTGTGAAGTCGTTTTCATGCAGGACAAGATTCAACCGGGACTTGCCGGCCAAAGGAATGACAACTTCCTTCTCCACAAGCCCGCCGCTGGCGATTCTCCCGACCGTGGGATGGTTCAATTGGACACGGCTGGCGCTGCCGCCCGAACTGAAGCCGCCCAGCACAACCGGGCCCTGAGCCGTGACATATATTTCGTTGCTGGCGGATTTCAAGGGAGTCATTATGAGGACTCCACCCTGAATGCTTTGAGCGTCTCCTATCGAACTCACCGTCACGTCGATCCTGCTGCCCTGCCGGATAAAAGGCGGCAGAGTCGCCGTAACCATCACCGCGGCGATGTTCTTCACCCTGATCTGATCCGGAAGAACTGTGATTCCGCTGCGCTCGAGCATATTGGCCAGGGTCTGCGTCGAAAAAAACGTCTGGCTCCTGTCACCGGTTCCATTTAGACCGACCACCAGACCATACCCGACCAGCTGATTGTCCCTGACCCCTTCAAATGCAGCCACATCCTTGATCCTGCTTGCACCGAGCCCAGACTGAACCAGAAATGATGCGAGGATCAAAGACTGGAGAGTCGCCGATGAGGGTCTCATGATCATTTCATCTCAAAAGGGTAGAATGCCGCTGAGAATCTGATATAGCCAGCCCGGCCTCAGCGGCTGGCTTACCGCCCCCCGTCCATGGACTCGGACTACCATCTGCGCAACCGCGGAGGACGGAACGACATTGCCTCTGCTGATATCCTCGGGGCGCACTATCCCGGTCAGATAGACCGTCTGGTTCTCGTTGTTGACGCGCACCTCGCGCATACCCTCAACGACGAGGTTGCCGTTCGGCAGCACATCTATCACGCGGGCCGTGAGCGTGGTCTGCAGCGTTGTTGCCCGTGTCGTGGAGCCTTTGCCTTCGAAGGAACTGCTGCCCTTGCCCGACACGACGTTTGGCAGTTCCTTGATCTTCTTTTCGAGTCCAAACATGGCATCAAAACCATTGGTGGCCGAGCTGCTCTTGGAATTCTTGTTGTCGGCTGATACATCGGCCTGAGTCGTTTCGACGACCCGGATCGTAACCACGTCGTTGACGAATCGTGCTTTGAAATCGCTGAACAGATCGGATCTGGGTGATGCCGCGACCCACAGCGATCCCTCGGCGGAAGGAACTGGACGGGCGCTGGCCTTGGCTTGGCGCACGAAGGTCTCAAGCCTTGTTGGATCCGTCACGGCGGCCTTCTTGGGCCCGCAGCCGCAGAGAATCAGCATGGGCAACAGGACAAACATGAATGCGGTTTTCCCGGCTATCCGGCCTGACATTGGATTCCCCCACTACTCGATTCTCACTTCCCTGAGGCCCACAACCTCTGCTTTCACAGGCCTCGAGAAATCAAGGTTTCGAATTCTTATGAACTGTCCAAGCTTACCGTCCTGCTCCGCCCGGGCGAAGGTGGCAACGTGGATGCCGTTTCGCTCCAGGCGGAGGCGGACGGTGTCTCCGGCTCTGATGAGGAGAGGGTTCGTTACAGACTCACGGGTGAGGGGATCACCGGGTAAAAGAGTCCGGCGCGAAACCAGCCCGACTGCGTCTTCGGGCTGCCTGAGACAGGCAACACGAGCATCCTGAATCTCGACCAGGGCTCCCTCCACGTCTTCCCGCGCAATAATCTTTCCATAAGGTATTTTGCGCGCTGCCCGCAGTATTTCGGCGCGGACCCGGACATCAACGCTTGCCCAGAAAATACGGTACGGATGTTCTTTGACGAGAATTTCAAACGGGAAAAGAGTTTCTCTGGCTCCAGACAGGTGCGACTTTTTAGGAATCCGAAGGGAATAATCGCCGAGAGGAATTTCAACGCCGCTCACGTTTCCTATTGAGCGGATTTCAATCTCCGACTCCCTCCATGGTGTCGTTTCGAGCAGAAAGGCCTTCACCAACGGAACGAGTTCAGCCGGCTCGACGATCCTGCCGCGAACGGTAATGCGGACAACTGGAGCACCCGAAATGGTAAATCCGGTCGAGTTCTTCAGAATTGCATTGACCTTCTGGTGGATCAGGCCGCCGTCGAGACTCAGTACGACTCCCGGCAACGGCGCCGCGGCGACAGGAAGACTAATGAGCTGTTCCAGACGCCCCTGATCCGCGCAGTAAATGTCGGCGACATCTCCCAGCAAAACCTCGGCGGTGGAGACGGTCGCCTGTTCCTTTAAGGAAATCGTTAGGCGGTCGCAGGCCATGGACTGTTGCGGGACTGCAGCGCCGAAAATCACGATCGCAGGCAAAATAGAGAGACTCCGCAAACTTCGGATACTCCCCTCACCCAACCAAAAGCGGGACATAATACGCGGCGGGCATGGCAAGCCCAGGAGGACGGGAAAGGGATCCGTTGACTCCTCCTGGTTGACGAGGAAAGGGGTGAGGATGCGACCCCTCTCCCGGGCGAATTCTCGAGAAAGCACCCGGATGAGGAGCGTCGCAATATAAAAGACAGGAATAAGGGTGAGGAGAGAATTCGAAGCTTGCAGCATCTTAGTCTCTATCGAACCACGTTGTTAGCCTGGGTGAACATGTCATCCGCAGTGCGGATGATCTTCGAGTTTGCTTCATACGCGCGCTGGCTGATGATCATGTTGATCATCTCCTCCACCACGCTGACGTTGGATTGTTCCGTGAATCCGGAGAGGAGCGTGCCCAATCCGTTTTCTCCGGGAGTCCCGGGAATGGGATCACCGGATGCCTGGGTTGCCAGGAACAGGTTCTTGCCCATGCTTTGCAGCCCGGCCGGATTCTGGAAATTTGCTATCTCGATTTTACCGACCTGCTGCGGTTGAGTCTGAGCGGCCTGGAGAACGGAAACGGTACCGTCGGACCCAATAGTGATGCCTATCTGATCCTGGGGGATTGTGATCTGAGGATCGAGCAGATCACCTTCGGCCGTAACGAGGTTGCCGTCGCGGTTCAGGTGGAAGCTACCGTTGCGGGTGTATGCGATCTGGCCGTTCACCTGTCGGATCTGGAAGAATCCCTGGCCTTGGATGACGACATCCAGAGGATTGTTGGTCGACGCAAAGTCGCCCTGGCTGAAGATCATCTCCGTGGCTATCGGCTTGGTGCCCAATCCTATCTGAAGACCGACGGGAATGTCAGTCGTGGAGGTGTTGGCAGCACCCGCCTGACGGATATTCTGATAGAGCAGGTCCTGAAACTGGGCCCTGCGCAGTTTGAACCCACCCGTGTTGATGTTGGCAAGATTGTGAGCAATAGTGTCGATGTTCAGTTGCTGTGCTTCCATCCCGCTTGCAGCGGTATAAAGAGCTCGTAACATAGATTCTCCTAGCGCGCCAGGTTTTCGATACTCTTGGAATTGATGTCGTTCATCACGAGGTTGACGCTCTTTTGTATGGCTTCGAACTGACGTAGAATTCCAACCATGCTCACGACGGCTGAAACAGGATTCACATTTGACTGCTCCAGATATCCTTGGTTGACTGTAGCCTCGGAGGGCTTTTCCGAAGCCCGGCCGTCTGAAGCATAAAGCAGAGAGCCGCCTTCCTTGAGGAGGGATGAGGGCTTCTCAAAGCTGACGATCTTGAGCCGATCCGTCCTTGCCTCGTCCAGTAGAACCTCACCGCTTTCGTTGATAGTGATGTGGCCAGGACCCAGTTGAATGGGACGGCCTCTTTCTCCAAGAACTGGAAATCCGTCGGACGTGGAGAGCACAGACTTCGAGTTCAGCAAGAGATTGCCGTTGCGCGTATAGCGGATTCCCTGCGGCGTCTGGACGACAAGGAAGCCATTGCCCATCAGTGCAATGTCCAGGTCACGATGAGTAAGCGTCAGTGACCCTGCCGAAGGGTTCAGTGTGCTTTCGGCTGCCACCTTCTGCCTGTCGATCGCCTTGTTGAGGTCGTCGAGCTCACCCGAATCCATTTCCTGGCTGAGCATCCTGAAGAAGGTCTTGTCCTCCTTGTAGCCGGCCGTGTTGAGATTCGAGAGGTTATTGGAGAGAATATCCAAAGCGTCAACCTGTGCTCTCAAGCCCGAAACCGCTGTGTAAATTCCGCTGTTCACTTTTGATTTCCCCTCGGCAAATTCGAATCCATCAGTTCAGTTGGAGACCGCCCTTCCTAAACGCAAGTTCCATGCCATCGCGCTCGGCCCCATCCCCAACGGTCTTTCAACAACTTCCGCGCTCGTCTGAGCCTGCGAGGTGCCAGGTGTCCATGTCGCCGGCAGTTTTTGCCCACTTCATGGGCAAGAATTACAGGCCGCCTTCGTCAACTGACCCCGACAGCAACGGCAGCAAACTGATTCTCAGGCAGCGGCGCACGCACTTGAACCGGAGCCATTGTGTGGCGACAAAACACGTGCCGCGATTTTGTTCCGACGTCAATTCGCGCCCAGAAGAAGTCCTCCAGCAGCTCAGCCTGGATATTGTCGGCACGCTGATTCGCAGCCGCTGCAAGCAGTTCCCTTCCGATCCCGAGGAGCTCGTCCAGCGAGCCATAGGTGGGCGCAGCACAGATGTCCAACTCCTGCGGCTCATACCACTGTTCGATCAGGTGATCGATGGCGGACTCATCGGCCATAAAGGTCAGAAGCCCCTTACGCACCATCCGGCGCAGAACCTCCTGCGATCTGAAATTCACCGGCCCGGCTACTGCAACCTGCAGGGACTTGTGAGAGTCGTCATACCCCAACGGCAGCATGGCGGAGTACTTCGCGACCTTCCCGGGTACCAGGCTTGCAGCCTCGGATCTTGTGACGTAGTGGGTCAGGTTAATGAGAGGCAAGCCGTACTGCTTTGCGAGCGCCACGGTGATCTGGTGCTCATCAACAAATCCGAGGCGTTGCAGCCATTCACCCAATCTGCCCTGATGTGTCTGCCGCTGCATGCTCACCGCTTCATCCAGCTGATCCGCTGTAATGAGGGCATCCTGCAGGAGGATTGTGCCCAGCCGCGGCCGCGGTATGCGGCGGCTTCGTTCTCTCAGCAGCCGGTGCCACCGGTCGGAAAGCTCAGCTTCGAGGTGCGCCTCGAGGCAGGCATCGCTGCAGAATGTGTAACCGTCCAGACATGGCGGATGCCTTCTGCTCAAAAACAGGCTGAACTCGGAACGGATTCTCGTGCAACCTTTGCGATGGCAATCAAGCCTGGGCATAACGATCCTTCTCCACTGCTGTCCTGGCTGCCCTGGAGGTTCCAACGTCCACATAATTTCTGAGATTTAGGATCAGTTCCGCTTCTCCCCTCGGCATGTTGAGCCGCTTGACGATGTCGTCAATGAGGACCCCTTTGCGTGCCAGGGCCAGGACATGGTGGCGTCTTTCCAACGGCAGATTGGAATCCTGCGACGGAAGGGCGAGATCCATCAGCCTCTCCTCCATGTCTCCCAGATTCCCGGACAGCTTCTTGTAAGACTTCATCTGTATTTCAGCCAACTGTGACATCACGTCCGAGAATTGGTGCAAATCGCGTTCCAACATACGGAGGCGTCTTCCCCATCTCTTCTGAAAGAGGAAATGGCAGAGGTAGCCATGCGCCGCCGCAAGCGTCAGAATGAATAGAAGGGCATAGTGCATCTCAGTTGTCCTTATGCCGCCGGATGTCAGGTTTGGTCATCATTAGGCCTGCTGCTTTTGGGAAGCTTTGACCTCGTTGAGGATGGAATCGAGCGCCGGGCGGTTCAATTTGAGGTGTGCAACCTCCGGCAAGCCATCCAGCTTCAGGTTAGGATTCTTTTCGAAGCCTATCTCCAGAAACACCATCATCTGGTTCGCCAGAGAAGTCACGCAGGCAAGCTTGGCGAATTTCGGCGCCGAGAGCGGGTCATGATGATATCCGATGGCTTCGCACAGGTGCTGCGGAAAGTTCCACTTCTGCGCCAACATGGATCCGACCTGTGCATGCGTGAAGCCGAGGCCGGAGATCTCGGCATCGTGGAAAGTCGCCGCGCCCCGGTATGCGTCGTTGAATATCTCCGAGTATCTGTCGGGAATGCAGAACAGCAGAGCAGGCTTTCCCAGATCGTGTATCAGTCCACAAAGAAATGCTTCCTCCAGGTTTGGGTACCGGATGTGCCTGGCAACCGCCCGGGCAGCGACCGCTGCGCACCAGGAGTGGTCCGCCAACAGTCTAGTTGCAAGACCCCCTGCCCGCCTCATGCCGGTCTCATTGAACTGCTGAATGGACGCAGCCATAATGATGGACCGCAGATTCTCCATACCGAGAATGGTCACGGCATGCGATACCGTCGACACCTCGCGCCTCAGGGAGTACATCGCCGAGTTGACGATCCTGAGGATCTTCGCCGAGAGGGCTTGATCCTGTGATATCACCGTCTGAAGTTCGGATGCGGTGACTTCTGGGTCTTTGGTCATTTGCATTGCCCGCATGGCAGACGCCGGCAGCGGCGGCAAATCGCCGGTCCTTGCGGCGATCATCTCGAGATTCACGGCTTGTGTTATGCCCATGACAGTTGCTGTCCCCTGTTTCGTGTTTATGCCGTCCAGATTAAGCCAAGGATCGAATGCGGTCGGCGGTGCTTTCTACTTCGATGATGCGCACCCCGTAGTTGCCGTCGATCATGACCACTTCCCCCTTGGCAATAGGCTTCTGGTTGACAATGACAGTGACCGGATCGTTCACGGATTTGTCGAGCTCGATCACGGACCCTGCCGCAAGCTTGAGAACATCCCTCAGCTGCATCTCGCATTCGCCGAAAGACACCGCGATGGGCAATTCAACATCGAGGAGCAAGTCGATGTTCCAATTGCCCGGCGATTTCCCCGCGGCCGGCTTTGCCGGCCTGGAGGGTCCCCTCTGGAGCTCCGCGGAAACAGCGGCCAATGACTGCTCTTGCATCGTCGTCGCGGGCCTCGGACCATCGGCGACATCGGAGGCTCCCGGCGCGGGTGCGTTCCTGGCCAGCGACGCCACGAGGGACTGCATTATCTGAGCGTCAGCCAGCAGGAAAAACGGGCAGTCCAGGACGGACTCGATACCGGTTTGATAGCTGGCGCACAAGACACCCTCGTAGGATGCATGGAGTGGCTCGAGACCAGTGATGTTGCCGTCCGGATTAATGAGTTCCGGATCTGCCGAGGTCAGCGAGAAATGCCCGATGGAGAAGTGTTTGTTGGCTTCGTCAATTGCGGTCGTGAGGTAACCCACACAGCTTTCGATGAGTTCCGGCGTCAGGGTTTCGCCGCCGGTGCTTCCGGACCCGGCAAGCAACTCACCAAGCCTGGCCAGATCGGAGACCCTGCAGACAAAGAGGAGACTGCCTGAAAGACCCGTTTGATATCTGATCTCGACGGCACAGGCAGCGGTCGAAAGTGACTCGAGAACCGGCCGCAGGCTCGTTCTCTCCACCTTTGAACAGCGGCTGAAGGCCGTTGCCTTCGTCAGAGCGCCAAGAGCTGCAGTGAAGCCTGACTCCAGACTTACCGCCAGAACCTCGAACACTCTCTCCTTCTCGCTGACATCCTTGTAGATGATGGCTTCTTTCATGTTGACTTCACTCCATGAGCCTAGCTGGTGAACGATTCATGGACCTCGAATGCCTTCTTTCCTCTTTTGAGTACGATGCGCCCCCTGAACTTCGGAATCCCGCCGACACACAGGAGCACGGAATCGTCCAGTCTCTGATCGAGGGCAACAACGTCTCCAACTGCCACGCTCAACAACTCGTCAACAGTGACCTTACTGTGTCGCATTTCGCCACTGAGGCTGACACTGGCGCCTCGAAGCAAATCCATGATCCTCTCAGCTTCGCTTCCCGCGGCCTTATGCCGCCGCACACTCCACTGCTGATCGAACTGGCGCCGGATCAATTTGAGCATTCTTGATGGGATGCAGAGATTCATCATCCCTGCGTTCTCTCCGACTTTGATCTCCAAGGCTACGGCCACCACCGTCTCCACTGGTGACACGATCTGGAACATCTGCGGTTTGGTTCCCGTTCCATCGATGAAGAACTCGAGTTCCATAATCGGGCGCCAGGCCTCCCGCAGATCCCGCATTGCGAGACGGATGACCCCTTCTATGATGTTCATTTCGATCTCCGTGGGATTTCGATCCACGGAAGAAGCAATGCCGGATCCGCCCAGCAGCATGTCGATCATGGGAAAAACAAGTGAGGGATTGAGTTCCATCGCCATGTTGCTGTCGAGAGGCCTCATCCCGATGCTTGTAAAGAGAGTTGGATCGGGCAGCAGCTTGAGAAACTGCGAATAGGGAATTTGATCGACCGAGAGGAGTGAGATGTCGACAAACGCGCGAAGATAGGCCGACAGCGAGGATGAGAAATTTCGTCCGAAATATTCATGGAGAAGATGAATCGACCGCATCTGGTCCTGCGAGATACGATCCGCCCGATGAAAGTCGTAGCTGGCGACCTTGCGTTGAGCAGCGGTCTTCTCGGGCGTCGGCGACTGCAAGTCCAGCTCGGCCGAAGACATTGCGGAGAAGAGCGCGTTTATTTCGTCCTGCGACAGAATCTTGTCCATCGTGTGCCTCGCGCCCTAATCCTGCTCCTTCACTTTTCGCAGCTTGGTTCTCAATCGCAGCATCGCCTTGGTATGCAGCTGCGACACCCGCGATTCATTGACGCCGAGTACTCTTCCGATCTCTTTCATGGTCAGCTCGTCGTAGTAGTACAGCGAGACAACGAGACGCTCCTTCTTGGGCAGGGTGTCTATGGCTCCGCCGAGCAGGCCACGGATCTCAGAAGCGTGGAAGAGGAAGAATGGGTCCATCTGTGGCGCATCGGGAATATATTTGACCAGAGGCTCGCTGGTTCTGTCATCGTCCTGAGGTGTCAACTCCTGGAAGCTGCCGAGCGTCAGGCCCTTTATCTGGTCGACCAGTTCGTAGAATTCATCCAGGGTGATCTCCATTTCGTCACAGACTTCCTTGTCTGTCGCGGGACGCCCCAATCGCTGTTCCAGGTCTTTGTATACCTTTTCGAGGTCCTTGCTTTTCTTGCGAAGCGATCGCGGAGCCCAATCCAGGTTGCGCAGACTGTCGAGGATCGATCCCTTGATGCGCAATTCAGCGTAAGTCTTAAACTTGACCCCACGCGTCGGATCAAATTTCTCGATCGCATCCAGCAGCCCGAGTACTCCGGCGCTGACCAGGTCATTCAGCTCGACGTGCGAGGGCAGCTTGGTGGAAATGCGCTGGGCGATGTATTTGATTTGAGGCATGTGTTCCAAGATGAGCTGCTCACGCTCCCCGCTATGCACAGCAACAGAGTCATAGGCTCTCGCTTGATTCGCCGCTTCTAGCATCGCTTTACCTCTTTTACGGAGCAGGACGACCGGAGTTTTCATAGGCCGGACCCGCAGGCTATTCAATGGGCTGATTTCATTCCCCGGAGACTGCCTCGGTGGAATTAAAGCCGTTCGTTTACAGACATTCGAGAAACTTCAATTAATCCAATCATTCAACAGCTTCTCCCAGACCAGGCCGTCCACTGCTGAGGCAGAGGGTTTCTCCTCATTCGCGACCCTCAGCGCCAGCGCGCGGAAGCACCGGCTTGCCGGAGCATCAGGGAATCGGTTTGAAACAAGCACCTGGCTGCGAACAGCCTGGGGAACATGTATGTCCCGCTCCACATGCCCCAGATATCCGACTTCGCGGCCGAGGAATCTCTTGACGACGGAATTGATCTGGCAGAAGACTTCGTGCGCTTCCTCGCCGCGTTCGACGGAGTTCACCAGAATGCGGACGTCCTTCGTGTGCTCTTCGGCAAGGATGATTTTGATTACCGCATAGGCATCGACGATTGCCGTCGGCTCTGGGGCACTCACAACTACGACCTCCTGTGCGGAAAGGAGGAAATGGATCACGTTGTGCGAGATGCCTGCGGCCGTATCGATGAGAAAGTAGTCCGTATCCTGATCCAAGTCCGCAAAGCTTTCCACCAGATGATTTCTCTGCTGCAGGGTGAGTTCCGAAAGCCGCTGGAGACCCGAACTCGCAGGTATGATCCGAATACCCTTCGGACCCTGGACCATGATTTCGGTGAGGGTCTTGTTTCCATAAAGCACATGGCCCAGGTGAAATCGGGGCGTCAGTCCCAGCAAGACGTCAATGTTGGCCAAACCGAAGTCCGCATCCAGGACGACCACTTTCTTCTCCAACTCGGAGAGCCCCAGAGCGAGGTTGGCGACGACATTCGTCTTACCCACGCCTCCCTTGCCGCTGGTCACCGCAATAACCCTGGGTCCCAGGCAGTTGACTTGCGGACTTCTGCCCGAGACAGCGTCGCCGGCATCGTGATGGATCTTGGACGCACGCCGGTGCGGCGCGGCGTTCAATCGCTTGTTGGGAAGAGAGCCATTCATATTGTCCACGTAATGCTCCGAGTCGTCAGTTTAGGTTCAGCACCAGGTCGATAATGCGGTCCCGGCTCACCACATGCAGGTCCTCCGGAACCTTTTGGCCGTCCGTGTAGTAGGAAAGAGGCTTGCGTGTTCGAACCAGCTCATTGAGAATCGGCCCAAGCGTGGTCGTTTCGTCCACCTTGGTGAAGATCAGGTGATCCGGTTTGCAGATTTCGAAGCGATCGACTATATCCTTCAAGTCCGAGGGCTTTGTCGTGGCGCTGAGGACGAGATGGCGTTCGATTTCGCTGGATTCGCTGAGGAAGGACGCCAAGTCGTGCAGGGCCACCCATTCGCGCGGTCCGCGTCCTGCGGTGTCGATCAAGATGTAGTCTCTTTGGGTATGGTCCTGTATTGCCTTCGCAAGCTCCGACACCTCTCTCACAAAACGGAAGGGAATGCCCATGAGTCCCGCGTAGGTTTTCAGTTGCTCGATGGCGCCGATTCGGTGAGCGTCGAGCGTCATGAGAACGATTTTCTTCCTATTCCGAAGCGCGAGCCGGGCCGCCAGTTTGGCGATCGAGGTCGTCTTGCCGACGCCGGTCGGGCCGATGAAGGCAACGATCTTCTTTGCGGGCAATCCATCCTCACTTTGGGATTCAGAGATCAGCATTTGGACAGCGGCTGTCATTGACCGCATCATGGCCGGACGGTTGGTTCGCTGCTTGGGACTGAGTTTTGCAAAGGCATCATTGACCAGCCGAGCTGCAAGCCAATCATGGACGCCTCTCTCGGTCAGTTCTTTATACAGATTCAGTGAGAGGGCGCTGGAGGGTGGGAGCTCGGCTTCGCCGTTACGCTCGGCAGCCCCCTTCTTTGAGCGGGATTTCTTCGCAGGCGCCGGCACCGCAGGGAAGGCAGCGTGATTCTTGAGAACAGAGGCCGGTGAATAGGTGACCGGGCCGGGATCTGCCGTACCGCCCGGCACTGGAATCAGCCCCTTTTCAAGCTCACCCGGGGTGTCCGGATTGTCTTCAACGGCTAGAGACAAATCCTGATCTTGGTGGCCGTCGGTTGCTGCCACAACCTCGAACCCCGTGGAGCTTCTTCCCGCTCCCGAACGGCCCTTGATCTCCTTGGTAGACAAGAGCAGCGCATCAGGACCGAGACTGCTCTTGATCTCCTGGAGGGCTTCGGCCATCGTCTTGGCGTAAAAAGTCTTGATGCGCATCCTAGCTCACCATGCCGACGGAAACGGCCCTGACGTTCGGCGGAATCTCGTTGTGCGACAGAATCACGATGTTCGGCAAATAGCGCTCCAGAAGCTGACGGACGTACAAGCGCACATTGGGTGAACAGAGGATCACCGGCGTCCCGCTGCCTCCGGCTGTTTCCGCAACCCGCCTGAAGCGAGCCATGATGTCCTTCGCCTGGTGAGGCTCGAGTGCGAGGTAGGATCCCTGATCGGTGTGCACGATGGCATCGGCAACACTCTTCTCAATCTCGGGGCTTACCGTGAACAGAGGAATGTCGCCATTTTCATTCTGGTGAGCCTTGCAGATGGTTCTGCCCAAGGCTTGGCGGCAGTACTCTGTCAGAAGACTTGTATTTTTCGTATAGGAGCCGTAATCCGCGAGCGTCTCAAAAATCGTAACGGCATCGCGCACGCTCACGCGCTCTTTCAGGAGGTTCTGAAGTACCTTTTGCACTTCGCCGATTGACAGGACCTTCGGGACCAGTTCTTCTACTACCTTCGGATGGGTCTCAGCGACTGTATCCAGCAGAGCCTTGGTTTCCTGTCGGCCCAGCAGTTCATAAGCGTGCGATTTGATGATCTCGGTGAGGTGGGTGGCGAGAACTGTCGTGGGGTCCACCACCGTGTAACCGGCTATCTGAGCTCGCTCCCGGTCCTGCGCCTTGATCCAGCGTGCCTGCAACCCGAAGGCCGGCTCGAGCGTCGGTACGCCTGGAACCTCCTCACGGGTAGTGCCCGGATTGATTGCCAGGAAGTGGTCCTGCATCAACTCCCCTTGTGCAATCTGGACGCCTTTGAGGAGGATTGAATACTGCTTTGCGCCGAGCTGCAGATTGTCCGTAATGTGGACCGGCGGCACCACCAGCCCCATGTCAAGGGCGATTTGCCGGCGAATCGCCTTGATTCGGGCGAGGAAATCACCGCCCTGACTGGCATCCACAAAACGTATGAGACCGTAGCCAACCTCGAGCCCGAGGAGATCGACCTTGAGAAGCGCTTCTATCTTTTCCTTGGGCCGCTCTGCTTCCGCCTTCTCCGCTCTGGATTTTTCCACCAACATTCTCTCACCTTCGCGCGCCTGCCGGGTCCGATAGGCAAGCATGCCGGTCACCGCCGAGAGCAGGAAAAAGGGCGGTCCAGGGAGACCTGGAACCAGCCCGAAGAAAAAGAGAAATCCGGACCCGATAGCAACCGGCACCGGATTCAGGAAGAGTTGGCGGGCTACGTCTTCGCCCAGGTTCGACTCCGAGGCGGCACGGGTGGTGATGATGCCGCCGGCAACGGAAATCAGGAGCGAGGGAATCGCGGTGACAAGACCGTCCCCGATCGTGAGAATCGTAAAGCGCTTGGCCGCGTCGGCGAGGCCCATGTCGAACTGAAAGATGCCGATCAGGAATCCGCCGACGATATTGATGGCAAGGATGATTATGCTTGCGACCGCGTCGCGAGACGTGAATCGAATGGCACCGTCCATCGCGCCGTAGAACTCGGCTTCCTTCGAGATGTTCTCCCGGCGCTGCCTGGCTTCATTCTCGTCGATCAGTCCGGCGTTCAGATCGGCGTCGATACTCATCTGCTTCCCCGGCATCGCATCCAATGTGAACCGGGCAGTCACCTCTGAAATGCGCACGGCACCGTGGTTGATCACAATGAATTGAATACATATGAGGACGAGGAAAACGACTATCCCTACGAAGTAGTTGCCGCCGACCACAAACTGCCCAAAGGACATGATGACCCTTCCCGCGGCATCCTCGCCTTCCGACCCATGAAGCAGGATCAGGCGAGTCGAGGCAACGTTCAGGGCCAACCGAAACAATGTCACGAGAAGGAGCAGTGATGGGAACACCGAGAAATTAACCGGCTGCAGAATGTACATCGAGACCAGCAGCACAATAATCGAGAGGGTGATATTCATGCTGATCAGGAGATCCATGATCATGGTGGGCATGGGCAACACCATGACGAGCAGAATTCCCATCACTGCCACGGGGACAACCAGGTGGACTTTACTGAGGATCTGCGGAAGGTTGGATATGGCGGCTTTTTCTGCAACGCTCATAGACTTCTTGGGTCTCCCGAATTCTGCTGTTCGGGTATTGACTTACGCAATTGGCATTCCAGTGCGGAGTTCAACATTCTCCGGCCAAGTCCGAACCGGGTGCATGCTCAGCGTTCACCCGCCAGGTGTGGGATTTCAGGCCTCGGATGCGGCTTGAAGGGAACCGCAAAACCTAGCGCCGCCAAGCATTTCGCGCTTTGTAGATATAGGCGAGGATTTCTGCGACTGCTCTGAATAGGCTGGTGGGAATGAAGTCCCCTATTTCGACGCTCTTGTAGAGCGTTTGGGCAAGCGGCTTGTTCTCTACCATGGGAACGTCATGCTTCTGTGCCAACTCTTTTATTTTGAGCGCCAAATATCCGACACCCTTGGCAACCACCCTTGGAGCCTCCATGGATTCCATCTTGTACGACAATGCCACGGCATAGTGCGTCGGGTTGGTGATCACCACGTCCGCAGTCGGCACGTCAGTCATCATCCGCCTGCGCGCCATCTCCAGCTGTATCCGGCGGATACGCGCCTTGATGTAAGGATCACCTTCCATGTCCTTCCGCTCGTCCTTCACCTCCTGCTTGGTCATCTTCAGAGACTCCATAAAGCGATGCCTCTGAAAAGCGTAATCCGCGATCGCCAGAAGGATGAGGAACACCGCAACACGCAGGTACACTTCAAAGCTGATCCATCCCGTCCAGTATATGAGCTGCCTGACATCCATCAGCACCAGGCGGGGATAGAGCGGAGTGTATCGGGAAATCACCGAGTAGCTGAGGATGGATATGACGACCAACATGGTCAGACTTTTCAGCAGCTCCATCACCCCATTGCTCGAAAAAATCCTTCCCAGTCCATTGCTTGGGTTGAGCTTCTCGAAATGAAAGCCTACCGCCTCCCAGGACAGCACCAGGCCGCTTTGGGCCAGATTGGATCCAATCGCCAGGACAAGGGCAACCAGGAGGAGCGGTCCAACCGCGATGGCCATTTGGTAACCAAGGGATCCGAAGATCCGTGACATAAAGCTGACAGAGATGTCGGCCGGAGACGGGAATGTCAGGTACTCTCTCATGATCTGTTCGAGTACACTCACTATTCTCCGCCCGTAATAGAACAAAACCATGAGCGAGCCCAGCAGCACGACGGACGAAGGAACCTCCTTGCTCCGGGGGACCTTTCCCTTCTCACGGGCTTTTTGAAGCCTTCGCGATGTGGGTTTCTCTGTCCTATTGTCACCACCACCGGCCACGATATGCCTCGGAATTTATCAGGAAGCAGGAATCGGCGAACCCGTGCCGCGTTCCGCAGCCAGGACACCGACATCAGCCTTGGACTAGCCTGTGAAGCATCCCCAAAAGATCCCTGTTAAGTGCCATGAACACATTGCCGAGGTAGCTCGGCAGGAAATAAAAGGAGATTCCCAGGCAACTGAAGCCCACCAGCGTTTTCAAGGGCATGCCAACAATAAGAATGTTGATCTGGGGAGCGGCCCTGCCGATGATCCCAACCACAACGTCGGCAATGATGGTGACCGCAATTATGGGGGCGGCAATCTGCAAGCCGCAAACCATAGACTGAGATGAGAGTCGAACGACCTCCGCGACCAACGGGCCCCGCAGGTGAATACCGTTTACCGGGAAATAGTTAAGACTGTTGCTGACAGCCGTGATGAACCAATGGTGACCATTGATGAGGAGGAAAAAGAGCAGTCCCAGGTAATTTTCCAGGAAAGAGAATACCGGAGTCTCGACCTCACTTTGGGGGTCGATTACGTGGATGATGGCGAACCCAAGCTGGAAGGAGATGATTTGGCCCGCCAACTGCATTCCGGCGAACACAAAGAGGCTCACCAGTCCCAAGCTCATCCCAATCAAGGCCTCTCCCAAAAGCAGTGTGAGAGATTGAAATAAACTGATGCTTTGTGGTATCTGCGCAAGTGGGAGCGACGGGGCCAGGGCCGCCGAAAACACGAGTGTCGCCACGACGCGGATTTGGCTGGGGAGCGATGCACTGCCGTAAAAAGGGGCGAAAACCATTATGCCGCCAACGCGGAAAAGCATTATCGCGAAGCGGACAATTTCAGCCGTCGAAAAAATGAAGAGATCCATCTGTGCATGGGCACCGAGTCAGGCAATCCGCTTGCTCATCAGCGCGCGAAGGTTTCGAGGTGACCTAACAGCCTAGATGTAAAGGAAGTAAGGATGCTCATCGCCCAGGGGAAGAGGAGGAGAAACGCAAGAAACACAGCAATAATCCTGGGGACAAAGGAGATCGTCATGTCCTGGATCGAGGTCACAACCTGCGCAATGCTGATCAACACGCCGACTACCAGGGAAACGAGAAGCAGTGGACCGCTGACCATAAGCGTTATCTGCAGCGTGTCCTTCGCCAGTTTCAAGATCATGTCCTGAGTCATAAACTCCCTCTTTGCGCTTTGGCGTCTGCACCCCCAGTGAGAGGCCTTCGAGCTAATAAAAACTCTTCACGAGTGAACCGATGACAAGGTTCCACCCGTCGACCATAACGAACAGAAGTATCTTGAATGGCGTGGATATGACAACGGGTGGAAGTTGCATCATTCCCATAGAAAGGAGGACCGCCGCAACCACCATGTCTATGACTAGGAATGGAATGAAAAGGATAAATCCAATTTGGAAGGCAGTCTTCAGCTCGGAGATCATAAAGCTGGGTACGACGATGCGCATGGGAAGGTCCTGGAGATTGCGCGGTTTTTGCACTTTTGCGATGTTCAGAAACAGCGCCAAGTCCTTCTCACGGGTATAGCGCAGCATGAACTGCCTCAGTGGATTGCACGCCTGATCCAGCGCCTGCATCTCGGTGATCTTCCCTTGGAACATCGGCTGAAGCGCTTCCTGGTAAATCCGGTCTCCGACGGGCTGCATGATGAAGTAAGTCAAGAACAGCGACAGCCCGATCAAGACCTGATTGGGCGGCATGGTTTGGGTGCCCAGCGCTTGACGCAAGAAGTGAGATACGACAATGATGCGCGTGAAGCAGGTAACCGACATGACGAATGCTGGAATCAGCGAGAGCAGCGTCATGAGCACTAAGATCTGCATGGGGACAGTCAAGCCGTCTTTGCTGGTCCCGCCGCCAATGCGCAGCTCGATTCCGGAAAAGCCCTTGTCCGCAGCCGGAGCTGCCTGGGCTCCCTGCGCAAACAGGGAGACGAGGAGAACGAGGATCCCCACCCGCACAAACGTCGCTTGCAGACGAATGCGGCTTCGTGGTTCTTCTGGAACCCCGCTGCTTTCGACTTCGTACTGGGTTACTGAAATATACTCCGCAGGCAGCGACGATCCTCCCATTATCGGAGAGCAATATCCCAAATCCATTACGGTAATCCCCGCCTCTGGCGCTGCGACTTGAAAAGGCTCTGCCGTTGCTGCGCTCGTTGTGCAAGACGAGATTTCGCCGCCAGCGCCCTGGAAGGGCACACAGCCAGTAGATGCTCTCCGGGGGGCTTGTTCAAGCCACCCGCTCTGCGGGTGGCAGGTGGCTCCGGTATGAGACCCTTGCCTTTAGAGAATTGCGGACGCACACTAGCCTTCCAGCGCTTCGCGCAGCTGACGCATTTTTGCCCTGACGTCCGGTGGAATGGATTTTTCCTTCCCCACCTTGGATGCCTCGCGATACCGTTCAGTTTCGTATAGTCTTCGAAACGGGTTGACGGGGCTCGGGTTCGAGAGCTCGGTTGAAGTTGTCTTCTCCCCTTCCGCAATAAGGGACACCGAATCCTCGAGTTGAGAAAGCAGCGTGATCTGGTTCGGTGTGTTTCCGATCAGGAAACGCTTATCCCCCACCTGAATCAAACCAATGGAACGCTTTTCTCCGACCGACAGTGATTCAATAACTCTCAGATTCCTTTCAGTCGTGCGCCGATTGAAGTACTGCGGGGCGACCTTCCTTGCTACCAGGAAAGCAATCAGGATCAGGCTGATCACCAGGGCAAATCCACCAAGAGTCCTGATCACGGGAAACTCCGTGCCACCGGTGGGCGCTTCGACGGCTTGCGCAGCCGGCTGCGGCGAGACGGTGGACGCCTGTTCGGATCCTGATACGGAAGCCTGGCCTGGATCAGGTGCGGCGATCGCCTGCTTGGGCACGATCGAGGAAAGGGTGCAAAGGAGCACCGCAAGGTAGAATCTGCTCTGAGCGGCTGACAAGAAGGCACGTGTCATCATGCGGACAACTCCTATACGGGTGTAAACAGGTCCGTGAGTCGAATCCGGGCATTCCCTTCCATGTCGATCACTTCCCCGAAGGCGATCAATCTCCCGTTGATGTAGATGTCGATATTCTCTCCGGCGGATTTAGGGAGCTCGATGATGGAATTCAGTCGCAGTCTCAGGATTTCCCTAATCTTCATCTCGCGATTGCCCAGGAGGATCGAGACTTTGAGCGGAACATCCAGGTAGTGGGAGGCCTCGGCGAGGATTCGTTCAACACCAGTGATTTCGCTGGACGTTAAGGATTCGGCCATCGGTCATTCCTCTGTTGCGGCGTTCCCCGCCGGCTCTTCGCGCAACTCGACTGCTATAGTTGAACCACGAACTCGACAATAAAGACTTCCTGGATCTTCATTTTCGGAGCGATGCTGCAGAGCCGTTCGCGGATCTCCTCGCGGAGCTTGTCCTTCCCATCATTGGTCAGGATCTGATCAGATGTCTTGGAACTGAGAATTGAGATGATCGTGTCGCGCATGGCCGCGACGGAGACCGGGTCCTTGGATTCCTCCCCGCTCTTCTCTTCGAGGCCGAGGTGAAACGTGGCCTTGAGAAACCGGATCTCCTCTTTATCGGCAAGGTTGACGAGGAAGGGGTCCAAAGGCATTGTGGACTTGACCTCACCTTTTCGCGCGGGCAGAGGACTCTGCGTCTTCGGTGTGGAAGGTACAGCACCGCCGCTTTCAACACGCGGGCTCCCCTTGAAGTAGCCAAGGGAGCGAATGGCGAGGTCCCCCGTTACGAGAACTATGAGGGCCGCGATGAGGATCCAGAGCTTGCTTCCTTTCGGCTTCGCTGCTTCGTTTTGAATTGGCTCGTCCGCCATGGCTGTGCCGTCTCCCTGCAAATCTGTCCCAATAAGTGTCGCTGATGGCAATGCAAGTCACATGCCAGCCTGGAATTGTTGCATCCCCAATCCCGCAGTCCGGACATTGGCAATAGGAGGTTATGTTAGTTGCGGAAAGTCGAGCGTTTGCTCAGGAATGCGAGTGGTAACGAGAGATGGTAGGATACGGGTAGTTTCTAAATGCTCAATAAAACTCAGTGAATGAATCTGAACGGTGTCAACCCCATCTATGGGTTTGACAATTTTTTGACTGCGATCGTCTCGGGTTCCCTCTCCTCTGAACAGCAGACCCTATCTCTACCGGCACGCTTCGCCCGATACAGGGCATTGTCGGCACGCAGGATTATCTGTTGTGCATCCAGCTTATCAAATTTCGTACAGCAAGCTATTCCGATGCTCACGGTGAGATGAATTCGAGCAGACGGCAGTACAAACTCATGTTTCTTCATGGTGTTGCGCAGATTCTCCGCAGCGCGCGCTGCCCCGGAGCCATTCGTATGAGGGAGAAGGACCGTAAACTCCTCACCACCATAACGCGCCACGAAGTCTGTCACTCTGAGCGAACGCCGCAGCAGCCCACCTATCTGGCGTAAGACCTCGTCCCCCGCCTGGTGTCCGTAGGTGTCATTGACCTGCTTGAATTCATCAATGTCCAACATAAGACAACTGAGGATTTCTCCATACCGCCGGGCACGCGCGATCTCGGCCTGGAGCTGTTCGAAGAGCCGGCGCTTGTTGAAAAGGCCCGTGGTGTCGTCCGTGTGGGCGAGTTGCTGAAGCTGAAGGTTGAGTTGCGTCAGCCTGATGTCGTGGTCCCTCAGCCGGGCGTTTGCACTTGCCAGCTCCTGCTTTGTCAGTACGTTTTCGATCGAACAGGATGCATGGGCCGCGACAAGGACGCTCAGGTGATAGTCGATTTCGTCGAAGCGATTGGGCTGATCGGAGACGATCTCCAGAGCTCCGACCACCCTGCCGACAGCCGTGAGGGGGAGCACCATTATGCAGCCATGCGGATGATCTCCATCCGTTGGGTCCTCGGTACCCCCATGGGAGCGCAGATCCCGGATCCAGAGTGGCGCCGCCGACCTGAGCGCGCCGCCGGTAGGGCTGCCACCAAGACGAGAATTGCCCTCTTCACTGAATATGTTGGGGCCCGAGAGCCGAGATCGGCGATAGGATTCTCCATCCAGAATGCACAGGCGTGCGGAGATATCGGGCATCCAATCCTGAAAATACGTCGCGAGGCAACTCTGGAGCCGGTCGGCATCCATTGACGCGTTCATGGAAGCCGCAAGTTCGTTAATGGCGAGAAGACGTCGGTAGAGTTCGGTGGCACGTTCATGTTGGGGAAAAGCATGAACAAAAAGATCGAGAAGTCCTCTGTTGCACTCGACGTTCAACGCCGCAGTAGCCATTAAAATCCCCCGTATTCCCGATCAACCACGTCAGGCCCGGAAGCGAGAGGGAGCAGCTTTCTCCGGGCCTGACGCCAAGTCTCAGGGCTCGTGTGAGAATAAACTCACCTTCTGGCGCGAGCCCTTAGCTTACTGTTTGAGATTTATCGCGTCCTGATAAAGCTGATCTGTTGTCGTGATGACCCGCGAGTTTGCCTGGTATCCACGCTGGGCGACGATCAGGTTCGTGAATTCGGTGGCGATATCGACGTTGGATGCCTCCAGCGAGCTGCCACTGATGGTTCCTCTGCCGCCTGTGCTCGCGACGCCGATCGATGGTTCACCTGAACTGCCCACGGCAACCATCGTGTTCCCTTTGTATTTCTGGAGCCCCTCCACGTTGGCGAAGTTGGCTAACGCGAGCTGCGCCAGAGGCTGCGACACGCCGTTGTCAAAGACGCCGGTGATGATGCCTTTGCTGTCGATGCTGAATCCCCTGAGCTGGCCTGAGGAGTAGCCGTTCTGGCTTGTGCCGGACACGGCGGAAGTGGCTGCAAAGCCGGTAAGACGCGGCAGACCCTTGTCGTCGAACAGGTCAAAGTTGACTGTCATGTCGGCGGCGCCGTCGGCGAGTCCGGAGATTGTCAGTGTCGGGGCTGTCGCAGGCGGGACCAGCACACCCTTATCGTCAAAGGAAATGGATCCGGTTCCGACTGAAGTGGGAGGAGCTGTTGCAGCACCGCCCGTATCCACAGCGGGCAGGGTCGCGGCCCAATCCCATCCAGTCGCAGTCTTTGTAAAGGTCAAGGTGACGAGATGAGACCCGCCGAGGGAATCATAGAATTGGACGCCTGTGGAGAATTTGTCGCCCGTTGCAGTCTGACTGTCGAGGTTGGCATTTATTCCAATGTCAGTCGTCGGCTTTGGCGCGAGAGAGGCCGAACCTGAAATTACAATTGGTGTCAGAGCGCCGCTGGTGTCGATTACACCACCCGTGGCCCCATAACCGAGTATGCGGAAGCCGTCGCTGTTGATAAGTTCGCCGATGTTGGTGAAACTGAAGTTTCCTGCTCGCGTAAATCCCTGCCCTCCCCCGGGGGTTTCTACCACAAAGAATCCGGCTCCGTTGATGGCAGCGTCACCCGACCTTCCCGTGTACGCAATAGAACCCTGTGTCAACACCGGAGTGATCCCGGCAATAGTGGAGCCCAACCCCACTTGGATAGGATTCCCGTTGGTTCCCACATCGCCCAACGCCCCCATCAGCTCGGCAAAGCTGGTTCTGCTGGTTTTGAAGGCCGTGGTATTCATGTTGGCGAGATTATTGCCGATTACACTGATCGACTGAGCGTTGCTGCTGAGGCCGGTTAAGGCTGAATAGAAGGAAGTAAGTGGCATTGATTTCTCTCCTATATGCTGCGGGAATTTTGTGTGTTGCCTGTGGCAGGCACGTTGGTGTCGGCGACATCAGCCAGCTTGGACACGGCCTTGTTGATCGAGATGAGTTGTTCCAGCGAGCTGAAGGTTGCCAATTGAGCTACAAATTCCTGGTTCTCTACCGGATTCATCGGATCCTGGTTCTGTAACTGTGCAACCAGAAGCTTCAGAAACTCGTTCTGTCCGATGTCCTGTAAATCCGTGGAAGATGTCTCGTCCGCCTGTTGCTTCTGCGGTGCGATCGCATTTTGAACGGTGGAGATACCCAAACCATTAAAGCTGACCATGGCTCTCTCTCCTCATCACTCCCCGGAATAGATGTTTCAGAGGAATGGGAATCATTCAGGCGGGAAGCCTCCCGCTACTATCTCTCCTGGCTGCACGATGCGTGCCAGGGAGCAAGCACAAGCCCGACGGGAGCACAATGCTTGACGCCACAATAACTTTGGGCCTTTTGGACATCCGGTCGGGGACGGGGATCATTGACAGCAGCATGGCAAGAATTGCCGACCAGGCAAATTATGCAGTGGTGTGGAAGGTGCTGTTCGGCCTTAGATACATCAGCATCAGAGGGTCCACCTGGATTTCATCCTGCACGCCCCTGCTACTCAATGCGGCAGATGAGGAAACGAAGGAACTGGCGGGGCCGCCCCCCTCTCCATTCTGCCCTGTGTGATGCTGCTGCGCACCAGGATTGCGCGCGTCAAATCCTTGTTGGACCATCACGTCGATGCGTTCCACTTTCAGACCCTGATCTTGAAAGCTCTGCTGCAACTGGCTGAGGTTTCCCTCCAGGTAACTCTTCACGCTCTCCGATTCGGTTGCAATTCGCGCAATCACGCCATGAGCGCCTGCTTCAGCGTTGATCTCGAGCCTCCCGAGATTCTCCGGCTTCAATTGCACTCGGATTTCTCCACTACCGTTGCGGACGAGTATTTGAAACTTTTCCGCGACCTGGAGAAAGAATTCGCTGTGGCGGGCGCCCGGAACCTCAGCCGGAACCTGAAGCGGTGAATCACCATTACCGACTGTCGGCATTGGCCCTGAAAGGAGCTGGGAACCTCCCTCACGAGTCTGGGATAGCGTTTCTCTAAACGAATGGCCCGGCTCTCCATCCGCCTCGAAATGTTGCTCCTTTCCGGGCCACGGGGTGATCAACTGCCTTTCGGATGAAGGCGGAGCTGCGGTCGGCGGAACAACATTCCTGCTCTCGACAGTCTCGCCGCCGCGAGAATCGGACTGCAGGGAAGGAGCCGGAACCGAGGATGCGGGACCAGTGGATACAGAGGGTGACTCGTCGCCGTCAGAGTCGGCTCGCGTGGAATTTCCCGGTCGAAGGACCGCCGCTTGTGCGATTGATAATGCAGTCTCGACGACGGCATCTTTGGCTGCCAGGGAATTCAACGAAGTGTCAGGCAGTGATGACTTGGTCACATTGGCCGGCAAATCAGTCAACTCCGCGGCAGCGCGTACCTCCTGCTTGGCTCCTTGAACAGGGACGCCATCAAAGGGGAGTTTCGGCGCCTGCATAGCATCACCATCACGACTTGATTTCTCCGCTTCGAGGAACAATGGCTCGAACGGCATGGCCTCGAGCCGAAGCCACCTCGGCGCACCGACAATATTCGACCTGGACGATTGAGGGGACGGCTGCCCGGCTACCTCGGCCACAAGAGTTCTCACGTCCTCGAGAGTGGATATATTCGTTGACTCAAGGGCGAGCGTCGGGACTGGTTTCTGGTTTAGTGCCTCAACCGGAAGCGACTTCGGCATTTCCGGCGAAAGCTGTTTCGCCGCGCCAGCAGGAGACGACTGCGACAATTCGAACGGAAGCTCGTTTGCTGTTTCGGCTGGAGGCGACTTTACCATTTCCGGTGGAAGCCGTTTCGCTGCCTCTGGCAGAAACGAATTCGGCATTTCGAGCGGAAGCTGTTTTGCAGGCTCAGGATAGGGCGAAGCCATCATCTCCATTGGCGATTGCTTGTTCAGTGATGCCACCGGACTAGGCAGACCTTGCCTGGCAGTGAAGTCAGACTCAATCGCCGGGGTACTGCCACCGCCGATCGCTGCATCCGAGGAGAGGGCGGGCTTTGCGTCCTCCTGCGGATACGACTCTGACGGAATTGAGGCCTCCTTCACCTGGTCTGGGCAGTCGAAAGGAACGACCTCTGGCACGGCGGCAGGAGCGGTATCGCTAGCGGCTTTTGCGACAGGTTGGGCAGCAGAGGGAGGAATCTCCTCTCCAGACTTCTTGTCAGGAGATTCAGGGCTTGCAGGCTCTGTCACAGTGGGTGATTGCGCAGACATTAAGGCAGCGCCGAGGAGCAGGCCCAGGATATTCTCCGGCCCGAGAGAGCCTCGTAGTGACTCCCTTTTGCCGAATGGAGGGGCGGCATCGGCATCCTTGAGTGTCTGACTGATTTCCTCAATCTCGGCCCGAAATCCGCCAGGCTCAACGTCATCCTGGGTTTCCGCGACGTTGGTTGACATCGTCGGGAAAATCGGTGCAATATCGATACGCATGAACGCTCCTACTTGAAGTAAATGAGAGGACTATTCATTTTTCCGCGCGAAGCGTGTGACTACTATTTCGTCGATGGCTTTCTGCCCTTGCCTTTCGACGGCCAGGCTGTACTCCTTCTGTTTTCTTGTCTTTAGAGAGTCCAAAACCTTCGTCTTCTTTGTTGCTTCGATGACAGCAACCTTCTGGGCCTGAAGGTCCTGTTCCAGTTGGGCAATTCTCTTGTCGCTCAGGGCGATCTCGTGTCTCATCCTGTCCATATACAGGCAAAACCATTCAACTTCTCCTGAGTCCGTTGCGTTTCCGCTCTGCAGTTGGGAAAGCTCCAAGGCAGTTTCCCCCAGCCTGTTGTGCAGGGTGTTTCGATGATTGATCTCCGTCTGGAACAGATACTGCAAGCGCCTAAGTTCGTTGCGTTCCTTCTCCTCCACGGTGATGCGATGCTGGAGCAATGTTTCGAGGTTGAAGACAAATTTCTTCATCTCATGCGTCTCTGGTAACCTCTTCCACTGCCGACAATGCCTTCTCCAGGGTAACCCGCTCGTCGCTCCGTTGGACGAGCAGGGAATTAACTGCATCAATCTTCCTGAGGGCTAGATCGATCTTGGGGTTGCTTCCCTTCACGTAGGCGCCGATATTCACCATGTCTTCGGCCTTATGATAGGTTGACAGCCATTCGCGGATCTTCCCGGTTTTCTGCATGTGGGCTTGCGGCATGAGATCCGGCATGAGACGGCTGACACTCGCGAGGATGTCGATGGGAGGATAGTGATTGCGCCAGGCGAGGTCACGGCTCAGCACGATGTGTCCATCGAGCAGGGAACGCACGGAGTCGGCGATCGGATCGTTCATGTCGTCGCCCTCGACGAGGACCGTGTAAAATCCGGTGATGCTGCCGCCCGATCTGAAGTTGCCGGCCCGCTCGACCAGGCGAGGAAGCAAGGCAAATACCGAAGGCGTGTAGCCCTTGGATGAAGGGGGTTCTCCGGCTGCCAGCCCGACCTCCCGCTGAGCCATGGCAAAACGCGTGATGGAATCCATCACGAGAAGCACATCATTGCCCTGGTTGCGAAAGTACTCCGCCATAGTTGTGGCCACATGTGCGGCACGGATTCGCAGCAGTGGGGGCTGGTCGGACGTCGAGACAACAACAACAGAGCGTTTCAGGCCTTCCTCTCCCAAATCCTTCTCAATGAAAGCTCGCACTTCTCGGCCACGTTCTCCGACCAGGCTTATCACGTTGACGTCCGCCGAGGTGTAACGCGCCATCATTCCTATCAGAGTGCTTTTGCCGATGCCGCTACCGCCAAAAATGCCGATGCGTTGCCCTTTTCCGCAGGTGAGCAGCCCGTCAATGGCGCGAATCCCGGTGCCGAGCGATTCCTCAATGTTCTTGCGCTCGAGCGGATTGGTCCCAATGGGGTGCAGAGGATACTCCTCGATGCAATCAATCGGGCCACGATCGTCAATAGGATTTCCCAGCCCGTCGACGATCCGGCCCAGAAGGGCACGGCTCACGGCGACTGTCGCCTGTTTCTTCCGACAGATGACTTTGTCTCCAAGCTTAACGCCGTGCGTTTTGAAGAGCGGCATGGACAGCACATAATTGTCCCTGAATCCAATCACCTCCGCGGGGATGTTCTGACCTGGATCATTGCCGACTATCTCGCAAAGTTCTCCGACCGAAACGGGAGGCCCCTGTGATTCCACCACCAGGCCGACGGCTCTCTTGACTGACCCGACGGTCTTGATCGGATTCATCTGACGAAGCCGGTGGAAATACGCATCGAGGTTTATACCCTGGTCGCCCATAGACGCCTTACTTCAGTCCTTCGGAGAAGCCCCGTTCGACTTCCCGGAACTCTTCTTCAATGCGCGCATCGATATCACCGCATTCCGTCTTGACGAGGCAGCCGCCGCGCTCAATCGATCTGTCGGCCAGTAGCGCAACCTCGCGCACTCCATGATCGCTCTGCGAAAGCTCGGCCTTCCGTTCGAGAATAAAGTTGTAGTCCGTGGGATGGAGGTGAACGGTCACAGCAGTCTTCTCCGCAACATGACTGAGCGCAATCCTGACCAGTGTCTGGATTATTTCCTTGTCTGCCTGTACCTCGCGATGGACGATCTTTTTCGCCACCTCGAGCGCGAGCTTTACGACCTCGCCCTCCACCTGCTCGTAAAGTTCTGCCCTCAGCCGGCCAAGCTCCATGAGCGTGTCGGAGTAGCGCCTCATAATCGCCTCCACCTTTTTCTCGGCGATTTCCATTCCCGCCTTCTCCCCCTGCCGAAAGCCGTTCTCGTATGCGGTCTTCTCCACCTGCGCAACGTCGAGTGACGGCACTCCAGGTTCCTCCGGCGCGGCTTCTTCCTTGAAGGACACCGAACTGGGCGGATATTGAAGCGAAATCGGCTGACCGGACAGGTCCGCCCCCTCGGCTGAGTCTTCCTGGAAGGAGAATTTCTGAATTCTGGCTGAGTGTTTGCTGCCTTGTTTGATGATGGCCATGATGAATGGTTCAAGTGTCGCGCGGGGATGTAGTGGACCCGCACGATCAGGTTACGTACTC
>DASQID010000164.1:0-8281 GCA_035631775.1 Acidobacteriota bacterium | reverse complement strand
ATGTGCTCCTGCCTCCTCCAGATCCTTGGCCCAGGTGATGTTCCGTTCTTCGTCGAAGCGCGCAGTGAGTTCGATCAGGACGGTGACCTGCTTGCCGCTCTCGGCCGCCTGCAACAGGGCGTTCAGAATTGTGGAGCCCTTCCCGCTGGCACGGTAGAGCGTTTGCTTGATGGCGAGCACATCAGGGTCCTCGGCCGCCCTCTGGAGAAACTCCGCGACCGGATCGAAGGAGTCATAAGGGCTGTGCAACAGGATATCCCCTTCCCTGATGAGGTCGAAAATTCCGCGTTCCTGCTCGAATATCGTCGGCAACACCGGCGGCTGGGGACTGTACCGCAACTTGTCGAATCCGGGCATATCCACCACAGAGAGCAGCGCCCGCGGATCTAGCGGCCCGCGCACAGGGATCAATCCGGAAGCCTCGACATCCAGTCCCTGTTGAATTCTGTTCAATAGCTCCGCCGACATCTTCGCTTCATACTCGACGCGGATCGGTTTGGCTCTCTGTCGCTTTTTCAGCTCGGATTCCAGCATTCCGACGTAGTCGGCTTGACCTTCGTCGTCGAGCTCGACTTCCGAATCAAGCGCCAGACGGAATCCCGCCACTTCCAGCACACGGTAACCCGCGAAGAGGGTTGACAAGCGTCGCCGGACTACGTCGTTGAGCCAGCACAGTTCCAATCCTTCGCTGTCTGGAAGCCGGCACAGCCCGGGTAGCCGTCCGGGCACCTGCACGACTGCAAGAAGGCGTTCGGACTCAGGTTGCTTCTCGGGTACGAGGAGAACGCCGAGGTTGAACGCCAGGCCGATCAATCTGGGAAACGGGCGAACCTGGTCGATCGCAACCGGAGTGAGAATCGGATTGATCTCCCTGTCGAAATAGTCATCCAGGTATTTCTGATGTGAAGGGTTCAGCTCCTCCAGCCCCAGAATCCGGATGTTCGCCTTGGCAAGAGAGGGAAGCAGCTTGTCCAGATACAGCGCGCAGCTGGCTTCCTGCAGCTCGCGTACGCGCGCATGGATTAACTCCAGCTGATTGTATGGCGTGAGGCCCGACGGATCGGGCTTGTTGTCTCCCTCGCGAATCTGGCGCAGGAGCGAAGCCACCCGCACCATGAAGAACTCATCGAGGTTGGAGTGGAAAATGCAATAAAATCGCAGCCTCTCCAGCAGCGGATTTGTGGAGTCCTGAGCTTCCTCGAGTACACGCCGGTTGAATTCGAGCCAGCTCATCTCGCGGTTCAGAAACAACTGCTGCCCCCGGGATTTCATTGCGACTTGGCCGCCTCTCTCAGGATCACCTTCTTCCCGAAAATCTCCGTGAAGAACTCACTGCGGCTGGCCAGCGCGGCACGCTCCATCGTCAGGTCTGACACATTCTGCGCAATAAGCACGACCTGGTCGCCTTCGCGCGTCACCTTGAGGTCCGTGACTTTCTGCAGGTGTTCCTTGTCCAGGGCATTGGCCACGCGAAGGATGGCTCCCAGTTTGGATACGAGCATGCGCTCGTCCCGCTCCAGAGAGATGAAAGCCGTGTGACTCCGTTGCGGAAGCCCTCGGCGATGATATCGGGCGACATTCGCGATGATCTCCAACTCCCGCTGACGCAGGCCGAAAAGTTCCGAGGAGGAAATCAAATAGTAGGAGTGCTTATGGTGTCCCCGAGAGCTCACGAACAGGCCGATGTCGTGGAGCAGAGCGGCCACCTCGAGGTACAAGCGGTGAGTGTCGTTCATCCGCTGCTCGGTTTTCAGCTCGTCGAAAAGCAGGCAGGCAAGTTCCCGGACCCGTTCCGCGTGCCTTTCGTCATACTGGTACTTGCGGCCGAGGCTGCGCGCCGCCGACAGGATCTGGTGAGTGAGGCGCTTCATGCGCTTTCCCTGCTCGATAGGGGCGAGATCCTGGAAAATTCCGGCGCGGATATTTGCCTGGCTGACGATCAACTCCTGAGCCTGGGTTTCCTTGAGCAGCTGCAGATAGGTGAGGAGCGCGGGAGCAATGGTCTCGGCATCAAGGTAGGACAGCGAGTACTTCTGCACCAAACCGTCGATGGTCAGCTTTGAAACCGAGTCTACGAACTCCTGGAACGATTCCTTGCTGATGGTGACAGGCTTCGATCCCTCGGACGGCCCCTTGATGGCCCGCGCTGCGAAGCGGACGTCGCCCCCCAGGGCAATGTAGTTGGCTGCCTCCTTGATCTCGACGGAGCGCCTGATATTGGACATGAAGCTGGTGATCTGACGCTTAAGAAGTCGAACCTGTTGCTCATGCGCACCCGAAGAGGAGCTCACACCAGCGCTGAGCCGAATGGACCCAAGCGGAAACGTTGCGGATTGAATCGGCTCGCCGCCGCTGAGTAAGGTGACGTCGGTGCTTCCGCCCCCAACCTCCACGAGCAGCGCCTTCCCCTTCCCGATGTCTGGGCCTCCTTTCAGCGATTCAACCACGGCAGAGTAGGTGAGCCGGTTTTCCTCGGGCCCGTCGATCACGACCACATCCAGCCCCGTACTCATCAGAACCCTGTCCAGGAACGTCTCGCTGTTAAGGGACTCACGTACCGCGCTGGTGGCAACGGCCCGATAGCGAAGCACACCGTATGTATCCATCACCTTTTTGAAATCGCGAAGCACCTCGCAAGCCGCTCGGATCGACTCCTCGCTCAAATGCCCGTCCGTGAAAGCTTCCTTCCCCAGTTGAACGCCCTTCTTCAGGGAATCCAGAACGAATATCGAGTTGTCTGGTCGAACCTCAGCCACATCCATCCGAATTGCACTGGATCCGATGTCGATTGCTGCCAGCAGGTTGTTAGGTGTCTGAACCACTTGAGCCCTCAAAACAGTTCGCAGTTCGCAGTTCGCAGTTCGCGGTTCGCAGTTTTCCATTGTTGAATCCAATTGTACTGCGCACCGCGAACCGCGAACTGCGATCTAGGGGTTGAATAGTACATCTTGTTGGTGATACAAAACTCAAAAAAGATCGCAAACAATCCCCTATGCGCCCTGAGGAACTCGACGATGTGTTTGCCGGCATTGCTCTCAGAAAGCGCGCCGACGCGCTGCTGCTCGAGTTGAGAGGACTCAAGCGGCGCCCGCACCAGGACTCCATCCATGACACGAGGGTCCAATCCCGACGTATGAGAGCCTCGCTCGAAGCTTTCCAGGACCTGTTCCCACCGCTGGCGTGGAGGACGGTATACGATCAGGTTCGCTCCATTACAAGAAACCTCGGCAAGGCGCGGGAGACGGAAGTATCCCTCTCACTCCTCGACCACCTTTCGACCAGCGGGGACCTGCCGGAGAAGATCTGCGCTGAACACCTCGAGGAGAGGTTGCGCCGGAGACTCTCCAAGTGTCACAAGCGGCTCAAGAAATGCCTTGGCAGGATCGACCTGCGCAGCCTGCGCTCCTCACTCGAGCACCTCCTGTCGGAACTCGGCAAGAGGGATGAGTCCGACCCTGCGACGGGAATTGTGGTATCCATCAGGTCTGGCCGAATCCCTAAAGCCCACTCACGGGCAGGGACCGGCACGCGGCAGCCTTTCCTTTTTCCACTGCGGGGAGAGACTGTTGCTAGGACCCGGCGGGTTCTTGCAGAACTGGCTGCCCCCCTCCTTGCCTTCCGGCCGCGTGCTGATTTCAGGCGCTCATCGGATACGCGCCTGCACCGGCTGAGGATCAGCGCGAAGAGACTGCGCTACGCGATGGAAATATTCGATGAAGCCTTCCCGGGCGGCCTTAAAGAGCAGATCGAGCTGGCTCGCCTTCTGCAGGAGGCGGGCGGCCATCATCAGGACTGGGCAGTTCTGCGCTGGCGGCTGGAGAAGGATATCCACAGGCTTAAGAGGCAAGGTGCATCCCAGCTCGCGCTACAGGCGGACCGGATACTCGCCGAGGCGGAGAACCGCAAGACTGTGTCGCGTAAGGAAATCCTGCCCGCTCTGATTCGGCTGCAGGCTAGCCTGCGCGAACTGCTGCAGAATCCTCCATATGCGGGGCAAACCGATTCCGACAGAGAGGCGAATGTCAGATCTTAGCCCGCACACCGGTGGTGCAGTGTCGCAAAATGAAATCTCAATATCGGATTGTGCGAGCTTTGAGATTCTTAGTGTTCTTTTCGCCTTGGCGTTGAGCTATTAAAGATATACCGCCAAGACGCGAAGAACGCTAAGGCGACGAAGGTAAAAGGAAACCCTCAAGACCTGGCAATAGGGAGGAAGATCTGTGTGATCCTTTACATAGTTCGACACGCCATTGCGGTGCCTCACGGTACGCTGGGGATAGCCGAGGATGACAGGCCCCTGACCGAGGAAGGCATCGACAAAATGAAGAAGGCTGCCCTGGGTCTGAAAAAGCTGCTCGTCTCGCCCGGCATCATCCTCAGCAGCCCCCTGCCTAGGGCGATGCAAACCGCGGAGATCGTGCGGGATGTCTGTCGGAGGAGAACAGCTTTGGTGTCGATGCCTGCCCTTGCCCCTGCAGGCAGCCGCTCCGAGGTTTACCACGGAATTCGCGCGCACAAGGACGCCGATGGCTTGATGCTTGTCGGGCACCAGCCCTCGTTGGGCGAATTAGCCGGCGAAATCGCCTGGGGATCGGCGGAACACTACGTTGAGCTGAAGAAGGGAGGAGCCTGTGCGCTGGAGCTGGAGGAGTTCCACGAAATCCCGCGTGGCACGCTCCTCTGGCTGCTCACCCCATCCATTCTTCGGGAGTTAGCACGTTAAGTACAATGCAAGACCCTCAGCCTTTATTCGCGGTGGCGTGACGCAACGCCACCGCGAAGCTGCAGAAAGGTCCAGCATCCCAAGACGCGCCTTGTTGTGTGTTCATTTGAATATGAACACTTCCAGAACAAGATCGATGTCGGTCGAGTTGCTGAAAGTTATGGCCTCAACAACTCGCACCTTGGCGTAACGGCCAAGCCCGGTTTTTATGGCGAACGTGAAGTAGGCAACATCCCCACCGGTAGTCGGCGGCAAGTTGGGGGAGTTATCGCTCATGTCGATCGGATTGGCCGTATAGGTCAGCGCCTGGAGATCCTGAATGGTAATTTTGTCGAAATCTGTGACGTTCTTTGGGCCTATCGGGGCGAACCTTGCGCCGGAGTCATGAACGCCATCAGACGCAGTGAATTGAGGCGTGAGTCGTCTTTGCGTGCCGGTCTGGCCCTCGTAAAGCAAGTCCCACGGTAGGGTCACATCGGGCTCCCAATCCGAGGCTGTGATGTTGGACTGGTTCCAGAGGTAGTCCGACAAGCCGAGGTCAGCATCCAAAGAGTATCCCTCGCGCAAATATACATTGGCGTTTCTTCGCAGCGAGTCGATATGGGCAGGAACCATGGTGGCGAACTGAATGCCTGTCGGGGTCGGGGTCTGGAGAAGGGCAAGGATGGCCACCGGCTTCTCGGAGACGCCCTGAAGCATGCCCTTGAAGCTGCTCACACTGGGGAAGAGGCCCTGCTGGTTAAGAAACACTGCCCTGTGCTCGTTTGGACCCAAAGTAATTTTCGTCGTTCCCGCACTTGGAGCCGCCGCCGATGACGGAGTCGTTGCCTGAAAGAGCTGCAGGGTGACCCCATTGGCGACATTGGTAAGGTTGACGATCGCGAAGCCAGTGTAGAGGTTGTTCGGGATGTCGATTTCCACAGGCAGAACGAAGGACTGCGTGGGTTGTGAAACCGGAACGCTGATCGTGTCGATCACGGATCCGCCTTTGCGGACTTCATAGAAGGCGGTCACGGCAACCTGGTAATCTTCGGCAAACTTATCCTGGAGGTCCGTGTTCCGCACGATGGCGTATCCTGTCTTCAAGGACCCGGCACTTGAAGTGTTCAAGGCAAGTGTCTGGTAGGATCCGAGATCCAGTGGAAACCCGCTAGCCGTTCCGAGATTGGTGGCAATTGTCCAGGGGGTTCCATCATCCAGGAAAAACATCACCTGGACATTCTTGATTTCGGTGTCTTGGACAGGGCCGAGGTTCGTGATCCGCAGCTTGGTGATGTATTGCGTACCATCTCCGCCGGTCCCGTCTGCAACCTGGGCCAGGACTTTGTCTCCTTGGGCAGGGACTGGAACTGCGCGGAGAAGCATCAATAAAAGAGCAGGCAGCGCAAAGCGGCAAACGGTTCTTACACTCTTCATAGTGAATTAACCTCCTCTAACATTAAGATTCCGCCCGTGGCATCCTGGTTCATATCCACAAACTTGTATTGTGTCCGGGGGTGGCTGTCAAGGTGCATAGAGCAGAAGGCAGAACGCAGCAGGCAGGTGGCAGCTTTTGATTGCATCGCTCAGGCCGAAATGATACTCTCGGGCGGTGAACAAAAGGTGAAGGGTAATGTCTGATCTACCTACCAAACGCACCGGTGTCGCCCTCGTCGGAGTAAGCGAAATCGTTACTGAACTGCTTGCAGGCGATCGGACAAATGAAATAGTCACGGCAGTACATCATATTCCCGCACGGGAGGCGGATTACGCGCCTCTACCCGAATGGGTGCGTACGGAGCTCGCGGAAGTCTATAGGAGCAAGGGTGTTGTCCAGCTCTACTCGCACCAGCAAGAGGCGGCGGAACGTGTCCGGCGGGGCAAGAATGTCGTGGTGGTCACCCCCACCGCCTCCGGCAAGACGCTCTGCTATAATCTGCCGATTCTGAATTCCGTCCTGGAAAATCCCGACACGCGCGCCCTCTACATTTTCCCCACAAAGGCACTGGCACAGGACCAACTGGGTGAGCTGCAGGATCTCGGTAAGCGCCTGGGTGAAGCCTTCGGCGTGTTCACATACGACGGGGATACGCCTTCGGATGCACGCCGGTCCATACGCCAGCAGGGACATTTAGTGCTGACGAATCCCGACATGCTGCACAGCGGCATACTTCCTCACCACACCAAATGGACCCGCTTGTTCGAGAACCTCCGCTACGTGGTGATAGACGAGCTTCACATGTACAGGGGCGTGTTCGGAAGCCACCTTGCCAACGTATTGCGACGCCTCAGGAGAATCGCCCGTTTCTACGGCCAGCAGCCGCAGTTCATCTGCTCTTCCGCAACGATCGCCAACCCGGGGGAATTAGCCTGCCGTCTCCTCGAATCGGAAGTCGAGGTGGTGGACAGCAACGGCGCACCTGCAGCCGAAAGACACTTCGTTTTCTACAATCCGCCGGTTGTGAACCGGTTCCTGGGTATCAGGCGCGGTTACATAAACGAGAGTTCCCGGATGGCTCAGGAATTCCTCAAGCGTGGACTGCAGACCATTGTCTTCGCCAACAGCCGGCTTCACACGGAAGTGCTGCTAACCTATCTCAAGGAGGCTAACCCACATCCTCCGGGGGCTCCGGAGTCGGTGAGGGGGTATCGCGGAGGCTACCTCCCTCTGGAAAGAAGGGAGATCGAGAGAGGGTTGCGCAGCGGCGAGATCCGGGGAGTCGTGGCCACGAATGCTCTTGAGCTCGGAATCGACATCGGGTCTCTGGACGTGGCGGTAATGGCAGGCTATCCCGGCACGATTGCCTCGACCTGGCAGCGCGCCGGACGGGCGGGAAGGCGCAGCGGCTCCTCTTGCGCGGTCCTAGTAGCCTCGTCCAAGCCATTAGACCAGTTCATCGTCAAACACCCGGAGTACTTCTTCAGCGGCTCTCCCGAGCACGCCTACATTCAACCCGACAACCTCGAGATATTGGTGAACCACCTAAAGTGTGCGGCCTTCGAGCTGCCCCTTGGCCCGGGAGAGGTTTTCGGCGAGGTCGACTTGACGGCATTGTGCGATCGTTTGAGCGAAGCGGGTTACCTCCACCGCAGCGGCGATTACTGGTACTGGACGCAGGAGGCCTATCCTGCGGATACGATCAGCCTGAGGTCTGTCTCGTCGGACAATTTCGTGATCATCGACGAGACCGACGCACCGGAAGTCATCGGCGAGATTGATTTCAGCAGCGCTCTCACCATGGTGCACCCGAAAGCCATCTACCTCCATGGCGGGCAACAATACCACGTCGAGCGATTGGAGTTCGAACAGCGTAAGGCTTACGTCAAGCGTGTAAACGTGGATTACTACACGGATGCAATCCGCTACACGCAGGTCAAGAGGCTCGAAGTGGCGGGGGAGTCAGTAGTGCCGGGTCCGGCCAATCGTGTTCATGGTGATGTGCAGGTACGGTCTCAGGTTGTCGGGTTCAAGAAGATCAAGTTCTTCACCAACGAAAATGTCGGGTCAGGCAAACTCGAACTTCCCGAAAACGAGATGCACACCACGGCCTACTGGATCACGCTGAGCCGCCCGTTGCT
>DASQID010000163.1:0-1568 GCA_035631775.1 Acidobacteriota bacterium | reverse complement strand
CGGAACAGCCTCCTCCGTTAAGGCAGGCGAAGCATGTTCTTTGCTGCAATTCGGTACGGCTGCCATGCTAATGGCGCGCCGATTAGGCGGGTTTCCCTGCAGCCTTACAATCCCGCTCAGCGAACCCGCCGTGCTGGAATCAACCGGCCTGCCTGACGGATTGATAGCGGCGGGTGCCGATGGGTCTGATGTGGTCCCCTGGCTTCCACAACCGCTCGCCGCCGGCATCAGGAGAATCGCCACGCCGAGCAAAAATAAGAGTTCTCGAATTCTCATAAGAAATCTGCTCCCTGCCTCCAAGTCAGCCGGGCCGACGAACGAAACCCAACCCATGAACCCTGGGAATGAGACCGCCTTAAGACGCTGGATTCGCAGCGCCAATGCGAAACTTCACCGACGCATTCCACTTGATCGCCACTGGCTCGCCATTCAAGTAAGTAGGCTCAAACTTCCACTGCCCGAGGGCCTTCATCGCAGCGCTATACAAAAGCGGCGGACCGGAAACAACCTTCATGTCCAGAACGTTACCGTGGCTATCAATTATCGCGGTGATAATCACTTCACCCTGTATGCCGGCCTGATGCGCGAGCAAAGGGTACTCTGGATTCACACTATAAATAATTCGCGGAGGTCGAACATCCCCGCCCACCGGTATGGGGGCCCTTGTCCTGTCAACTGACGCGCGAGAGGGCGGCAATGGAAGCGCCTCGGGTGCCTTGAGGCCTTCCAGTATGCCACCGATCACTCCACCCGCTACTCCTCCAGGGACGCCTCCGAAAACACCGACGCCTTCCGGTTCCGGCGGTAAAGGCTCTTCTTTCAACATGGCCACTTTCCGCGGGATCGCCGTCGGCATGAACAGCTTGCCCTGAGAAGTGAAAACGCGATGAACTTGCCTTGGAGCAGCCGCGACCATTGGCGGCGGAGTCGGAGCCGCCGCAGCCGGCGGCGGTGCCACGAGCAGCGTTTGCGTATAAGTTCTGAGGTCCAGCGTGTCGGTGAACCACGCCGATAGCAATAAAGGTATCCCGATCAAGATTGTGTGCAAAATGATCGAGGTCGTGAGGGTTCGCTTGCGTGAGGGCGAACCCAACAGATTCGCCGAAAGAAACGCGTCCGAGAAATCCGTGTAGGCTCTGGCGGAGCGAACGGGCACCGGAATTCGCGTAACAGCCGTGCTTTTCGTCCTTGGTACCCAGCCTAAGAAATGCTCATTCGATGTGGGCGGTAGGACTGTCGCCGTAGCCATAACGTCCTCCTCTCCTGGTCACGGAAACCCGTGATGTGCGAGGAATCTGCCGTAACCTTGTATAGGTTGCGGCCACAACGGCAAGACATTCCGTATAGTGGCTCACGCCGATGTGTGACGCGGCTCACAATAGGGCGCCGGGCTACTCTTGTACTTCTGTCGAAGATCTCTGAATGAAGCTACATCACAGGACCCTGGCTTGCGTCGCGGATACCTCTGCTACACCTGTAACGAGGTGATCCTCACTCGATTCGGAGAGACGAAACCCGGCCCTCGCAGCCACTTTGCGCATCCCAACGTTTTCAGTCGCCATAACGGC